>JAGSPQ010000366.1 GCA_018262385.1 Myxococcaceae bacterium
AGGTGAAGGGGACCAAGGGCCTCTACGCGCGGGAAATCGACTTCGCGACCTGGTTCGGCAACCTCCGCCGGCGCTTCCGGGATCGCGCCGAGGCGGCGTTCGGCCCCGAGGTGAAGGGCCAGGAGTTCGCGCTCGATCGCGAGCTGATCCGCAACCTGTTCGAGACCGCGCCGGTCGGGATGGACGAGTTCGCCGCGATGAGCGCGCTCACCGACGCGCTGGTGCAGGAGCGCTTCAAGCGGATCGTGATCGACCCCGCGCCCGCCGGCGACACCCTGCGGATCCTCGAGCTGCCCGCGATCGCCAGCCAGTGGCTCACCGCCACCCAGGCGGTGATCGCCCGCTACCGCAACCGCGGCCTGGGCCCGCTGGCCGATGATCTGGCCGCCCTGCTCAAGCACGTGCAGCGCTTCGAGAGCGCGATCGTCAACCCCTCCGAGTGCCGCTTCGTCGTCGTCACCCGCGGCGAAGAGATGGCGGTCGGCCCGGTCGAGCGGCTGGTCGAGTACCTCAAGGCGAAGAAGCTTCCGGTCGAGCGGGTGCTGGTCAACCGGGTGCTGCCGAAGACCACCTGCGTGGTCACCGAGGAGCGCCGCAAGAACGAGCTGGAGGTCGCCAAAGTCTTCGAGAAGAAGATCGGCCTGCCGGTCACCGTCGCCCCGGCGCTCGGTCGTCATCCGGCCGGGTTGCGCGAGCTGAAGGCCTTCCGCACCGCCTGGTACGCGCTCTCCGCGGCGGCGGCCAAGATTAAGGCCGCTTAACTGCTCGGTTTTTGACGCACTGAGTTAGGGCTTTTGGTGTATTTCGTGGCCCGCTCATGGCCATTCAGATCACCCACGCCCTCGACTTCGAGCGCCCCCTGCTCGAGCTCGAGAAGAGAATCACCGAGCTCAAGTCGCTCTCCGCCGGCGGGGCGCACGACTTCACCGCCGAGATCGGCAAGCTCGAGAAGAAGGCGAAGCGGCTGCAGCAGGAGATCTTCAGCGACCTGAGCCGCTGGCAGGTCGTCCAGCTCTCCCGCCACAACGCCCGGCCGTACTTCCTCGACTACCTCGGCTTTCTCTTCACCGAGTTCAACGAGCTGTCGGGCGATCGCCACTTCGGCGAGGACCCGTCGATCGTCGGCGGCTTCGCCCGCTTCGACGGCCAGCCGGTGATGGTGATCGGCCACCAGAAGGGCCGCAGCACCAAAGAGAACATGGCCCGCAACTTCGGGATGCCGCGCCCCGAGGGCTACCGCAAGGCGCGCCGGCTGATGGATCTGGCCGCCCGCTTCAACCGCCCCCTGCTGACCTTCATCGACACCCCCGGCGCCTACCCCGGCATCGGCGCCGAAGAGCGCGGCCAGGCCGAGGCGATCGCGGTCAACCTCGAGGTGATGGCGGGCCTGCCGGTGCCGGTGATCTCCACCGTGATCGGCGAGGGCGGCAGCGGCGGCGCGCTCGCGATTGGGGTCGGCAACCGGGTGCTGATGCTCGAGAACAGCATCTACAGCGTGATCAGCCCCGAGGCCTGCTCGTCGATTCTCTACCGCGATGCCTCGATGGCCGAGAAGGCCGCCGACGCGCTGAAGGTCACCGCCCGCGATCTGCTCGAGATGAAGGTGATCGACGAGCTGATCCCCGAGCCGCCCGGCGGCGCCCACCGCGATCCGGCCCGCACCGCCGAGACGCTCGGCAAGACGCTGCGCAAGCACCTGAGCGCGCTGGCCGGGCTGACCCCCGACAAGCTGATCGAAGATCGCTATCGAAAGTTCCGGGCCCTGGGTCCGTTCACCGGCCGTTAGAAGGCAACATGCGCGCACTCGTCCCCGACTACATCGAGACCCTCAAGCCGTACGTGCCCGGGAAGCCGATCGAGGAGACCGAGCGCGAGTACAACGTCACCCACGTCATCAAGCTGGCCTCGAACGAGAACCCGCTCGGGCCCTCGCCGATGGCGGTCGAGGCGATCGAGGCCGCCGCCCGGCGGGTCCACCTCTACCCCGACGGCGCGTCGTACTACCTCGTCCGGCGGCTGGCGCAGCACCTGGGGGTCGAGCCGAGCGAGGTGTTCGTCGGCAGCGGCAGCAACGAGATCATCGAGCTGGCGATTCGCACCTTCACCTCGATCGACGACGTCGCGCTGCTCAGCGCCGGCAGCTTCGTGATGTACAAGGTCGCGCTCCAGTCGCACGGCCGCAAGTTCATCGAAGTGCCGATGAAGGCCGGCTACCAGTACGACCTGAAGGCGATGGCGGCGGCGCTGACCCGCCAGACCCGGGTGGTGTTCCTCGCCAACCCCGACAACCCCACCAGCACCGCCTTCGGCAAGAGCGAGCTCGAGGAATTCCTCGCCGCGGTTCCCGAGGACGTGCTGGTGATCCTCGACGAGGCGTACTTCGAGTACGTCGACTGGGCCGAGTACCCCAACGGGCTCGACTACTTCCACAAGCACCCCAACCTGATGGTGCTGCGCACCTACTCGAAGATCTACGGCCTGGCCGGAGTGCGGCTGGGCTACGGGGTGATGCAGGCCAGGCTCGCCACCTACCTCAACCGCACCCGCATGCCGTTCAACCTCACCTCGATCGCCCAGGCGGCGGGGATCGCGGCGCTCGACGACGTCGAGCACCTGCGCACCACCCGCGAGACGACCTGGCGCGAGCTGCGCTACCTCGAGACCGAGCTGCGCGCGCTCGGGCTGCCGGTGCCGACCAGCCGGGCCAACTTCGTCTTCGCCGATCTCGGCCGGCCCACCGCCCCGATCTACGAGGCGCTGCTGCGGCGGGGGATCATCACCCGCCCGGTGCCCGGCAGCGGCTGGCCCAACGCGCTGCGGATCTCGGCGGGGCTGCACACCCAGAACGAGCGGCTGGTGAACGCGATGCGCGAGATCCTCTAGGGGCTGAAGAATGGCCGCCCGTCCCCTGATCGTCGCGATCGATGGCCCGGCCGGCGCCGGCAAGTCGACCGTCTCGAAGATCCTGGCCCGCCGGCTCAACTTCGCCCTCGTCGACACCGGCGCGATCTACCGCTGCGTCGCGCTCGCCGCCCGCGACCAGAAGATCCCCTTCGACGACGACGATCGGCTCGGGGCGCTGCTCGACACCCTGATCATCTCGTTCAAGGTCGAAGGCGAGAACAACCACGTCTTTCTCGGCGCGCGCGACGTGTCCGACCCGATCCGTTCGCCCGAGATCTCGCTCGCCGCCAGCCAGGTCAGCAGCCGCCCGGTCGTTCGCGCCGGCCTGCTCGAGCTGCAGCGGCGCCTGGCGCTCGCGGCGAAGACCGGCGCGATTCTCGAAGGCCGCGACATCGGCACCGTCGTCTTCCCCGACGCCGACCTGAAGTTCTTCCTCCACGCCGACCCCACGATCCGCGCGCGCCGCCGCTACGAAGAGCTGTTTCAGAAGGGCAACGAGAAGACGCTCGCCGCGGTGCTCAAAGAGCAGACCCACCGCGACAAGGAAGACACCGAGCGCGAGGCGGCGCCGCTGAAGGCCGCCGACGACGCGGTGTTGATCGACTCGTCGTCGATGCCGCTGTCCGAGGTGGTGAGTCAGCTGGAACAGACGGTTCGGGCGGCGCTCGCCAAGCACGCGTAGACTGCCGGGCCGTGTTTGACGCCGGCACAGAGCGCGCGATCGAGGAAGAGCGCGCGCGGATGGCAGGCCTGCTGCGCGGGATCCGCGTGGTCGGTGCCTCCCTCTGGGTCGCCGCGGTCGTCGCCACCAGCTTTCTCGCCTCGGAAGACGGCCACCAGGAGCTGAAGACCTTCGGGCTGCCGCCGTTGATCTATCTGGTGATCGCCCTGCTGCTGTGGGCCGCAGGGCGGGCGAAGCGCTTGCGGCTGTTGAGCGTCTGGGCGGTGCCGCTGATCGACATCCCGACGGTGCTGTTCATCGAGTACAGCCGGGTCCACAGCGTGCCCCTGTCCGAGCCGCTGGCCAACGGGATGTACGCGCTGGGGATGTTTTGCTTCATGGTGCTGATGGCGCTGCTGACCCTGCGCCGGACGGTGATCATCGTCGCCGGCGCGATCGCGGTGCCGCTGCAGTTCGGCCTGCTGGCCGGCTTTGCTCCCGATTCGTCCTGGTTCATCGGCTCGGCCTCGCTGCTGCTGATGACCACCCTCGCGGCGGCGTACCTCACCAGCCGCATCTACCTGCTGGTCGGGCGGGTCGCAGCCCTGGCGCGCCACTTCTCGCCCGCGGTCGCGGCGGTGATCGAGCGCGACGGAGTGGCCGCCACCGCCGGCAAGACCGAGCAGGTGACGGTGTTGTTCTCGGACATCCGCGGCTTCACCGCGATGAGCGAGAAGCTCGACAGCCGCGAGGTGGTCACCCAGCTCAACGAGTACCTCGGCCGGATGGTGGAGGTGGTCGAGAAGCACCAGGGCAACATCGACAAGTTCATGGGCGACGGGATCCTCGCCTACTTCGGCGCGCCCCAGCCGCTGCCGCAGCACGCCTCGGCGGCGGTGGCGTGCGCCCTCGAGATGCTCACCGCCCTCGAGACGCTCAACGTCCGCCGGACGGGCCTGGGCCTGGCGGCGCTGAAGATCGGGATCGGGGTCCACACCGGCCCTGCCGTGCTGGGCGAGATCGGCCCCCTCGAGCGGCGGGAGTTCACCGTGATCGGCGACACCGTCAACGTCGCCTCGCGGATCGAGGGGCTCACCAAGCAGCACGACAGCGCGATCCTCGTCAGCGACACCACCCGCGGCGCAGCGAATGGATTTGCCTTTCGCGAGCTCGGCGCGGTGCCGGTGAAGGGGAAGGAGCACCCGGTGCCGATCTTCGCTCCCCTCGTGATCCGGTGAGGCGCGCCCCGCTCTTGCTGCTGCTGGTCTCCAGCGCGGCCGCGGCCCACACCGGGATCGCGCAGTCGCTGTCGGTCACGGTCCGGCCCGGGGCAGGGGACACGCTGCTGGTCAGCACCACCTTCGGCGCGGTGGTCAGCTCCGATCGCGGAGGCTCCTGGCGGTCGATCTGCGAGGAGGCGATCGGCTACGGCACCGGCCAGCGCCCTGCCTGGTGGCTCTCGCCCACCGGCGCCATGCTCGCCGGCAGCTTCAAGGGGCTCTTCGTCGCCCG
>JAGSPQ010000367.1 GCA_018262385.1 Myxococcaceae bacterium
CGACCCTCTACGGCAACACCCTCACCCGGGGGATCGGCGCCGGCCTCTTCTGGTCCGGCAGCTCGCAGGGGACGATGCGCAACTGCACCGTCGCCGAGAACGTCGCCAACGGCGGAGGAGGCTTCTTTGCCGGAGCGATCGCGGACCCCGGCAGCAGCTCGATCGCCAACCTCAAGATCGACAACACCCTCTTCGTGAACAACCGCGCCTTCGACGCCAACGTCGGGATGCAGTGTCAGAAGACCGTCACCAACGGCGCCAACAACCTGCAGTGGCCACAGAACCGGGTCACCGGCGGCGCCACCGACACCGCCTGCGTGCAGGGCATCACCTTCGCCGACCCGCAGCTCGGCCCGCTCACCGACGGCGGCCTCCCCACCGCGATGCCGGCGGCGGCCGCGGCCCAGGTCGGGCAGAGCTGCCCGGCGACCGATCAGCTCGGCCGGGCGCGCGCTACCCCCTGCACCGTCGGGGCAGTCGAGCGGTGACGGACGGTGTAAGCGCAGCTGACACTCCGGGGCCGCCGAGGCAGCTGATTTGTTTGCACCGGAAACTCCACCGCGGGTCTTGCAGGCACCCCTCCATGCGCACCTCATCCTTCCTGCTGCTCCTCGTCCTTGCCTGTACCGCCTGCGGTGCGAACCCTGAGCTCACCGACGCAGGCTCGGGTGGCGGCGCCGGAGGAGGCACCGGGGGCGCGGGCGGTGGCGGGGCTGGCGGGGCCGGCGGGGGCTGCGACCCGACCGTCGACCTGGCGACCAACCCGCTCCACTGCGGTACCTGCGGAAATACCTGCCAGTTTCCGAATGGGGTCGCCGCCTGTACCGCCGGGGTGTGCGGCCTGAAGAGCTGCGCCGCCGGCTTTCGCAACCTCGACGGCGTGGCGGCCAACGGCTGCGAGGCGACCTGCTCCCCGCTGGTGGTGGCGGCCAGCGGCAGCCTCGACTTCGACCTCCCGGTGATCCAGCTGAGCGGGCGGGTGACGCTGGGCGGGCAGCGCGCTCCCGACGGGAACCCCCGGGGAACCCTCCGCTTCGAGCTGTCGGGCTCGAAGGCGGTCGAAGTGCCGCTGCCGGCAACTGGAGAGGCGACATTCGGGGTGAAGCTGTTCGCCGGCCACTACCGGGTGCTGTTGGTGAAGGCGGGCGACTGCCGCCCCGGAGTGTTGCCGTGCGGCAGCCAGCTGTTGCGCGCGGGGCCGCTCACCGCCAGCGGGGCGCTCGACTTCGACGTCGCCGGTGGATCCTCGAGCGGGCTGATCGCGGTCACCGGCGCGGTCACCGCCAACGGCGCGGCACTGGCCGCCGGGCCGCGGGGCGCGATCCGGTTCTCGTCCGACGCCGGAGTGGTCGCCAGCTCGGTGCTGCCCGCCAGCGGGACGGCGAGCTACAGCGTGATGCTGAGCCCGGGCGTCTACGACGTGCTGGTCGAAGGCGACCCGGCGTGTCCCTCCAACGCGGTGCTCCCCTGCCAGCGCAGCATCCGCAGGCGGGCGCTGGCGCTGAGCGCGTCCGGGAACCTCGACCTCGACCTGCCGATCGTCCAGGTCAGCGGCGCGGTGACGGTCAATGGCCAGGCGGTGGCGGGGGCCTCGACCGAGCGCGGCCGCCTCAAGCTGGTCGACGTCGACGGGGAAGGCCCCTCGGTCTCGCTCGGCACCACCGGGCCGGCGCAGTGGACCACGCGCGTCTACGCGGGAGCGCACGACGTCGTCGTCTCCCGCGCCGGGTGCTCGGCCGGCCCGCTGCCCTGCCAGACCCGCAAAGCCCGGAGCGCGGTGCCGCTGACCGCCGCCGGAGTGCTCGACCTGGATCTGAAGGTCCTCGACGTCAGCGGCCAGGTGCTGGCGAACGGCCAGGCGCTCGGGCCCAGCTCGCGGGGGTCGAGCCGCGGCACCCTCTCGCTCAAGAGCGAGGGCAGCGGGCCCTCGGTCGACCTCGGCATCAGCGGGGCGGCGACGTACCAGGTCAAGCTGTACGAGGGCAGCTACGAGCTCGCGGTCGACAACCCCGCCGACTGTCCGTTCGGGCCGCTCCCGTGCGGCGCCAAGGCGGTGAAGACGGCGGCGTTCGGCGCCTCGGGGGTGCTCGACGTCGACGTCGCGGTGGTGAAGGCGAGCGGAGCGGTCACGGTGAACGGGATGCCGATGGGGACCTCGACCGCGCCGCGGGGCACGCTCAGCTTCGAGGGGCCGACCCGGGTGCCGGTTCCGCTCACCGCCGGCGGCGCCGCGAGCTGGAACGCGACGCTGTACCCGGGCACCTACCGGATCGAGCTCACCAACCAGAGCAGCTGCGAGGCGGGGCCCGTTCCCTGTCAGAAGCGGGTGCTCGACGCCGCGCGCAGCCTCACCGCCGACGGCGCGATCACCTGGGATCTGCCGGTCGTCGACGTCACCGGGGCCGTCACCCTCAATGGGCAGGCGGTGTCCGCGCCGTCGGCGAACGTGCGAGGCGAGCTGCTGTTCAGAGAGCCGAGCGCGGGCACGGTGGCCATTCCGCTCGGCACCAGCGGGGCCGCCCTCTGGCGCGCCCGGCTCTACCCGGCGAGCTACCAGGTGCTGTTCCGCAACACCCTCGACTGCCCCGCGAGCGACACCCAGCCGCTGCCCTGCCAGGGCGAGGCCGAGATCGCGCCGTCCGAGCCACTGACCGCGAGCGGCTCGAAGGACTTCAACCTCCAGTCGGTGACGCTGTCGGGGTTGGTGCAGGTCAACGGGTCGCAGATGGGCCCGAGCGCGACCGGCCAGTCGCGCGGGGTGCTGCGGTTCGCCCCCTTTGCGGCGTCGCCCGCCCCGCGCCCGCTCAGCTCGAGCGGCGCCGCCACCTACCAGGTGCGGCTGCTGCCCGGCCGCTACGACGTGGGGATCGAGAACGTCTCCGACTGCGGCGCCGCCGGCGCCCTGCCTTGCCAGAAACACGTGCTCGCCGGCTGCGCAGCACCATGAGGAGAACCAGGATGAACCAGATGATCTTGCGCAGCGCGATGGTCGGATTCCTGCTCCTGGCGGCCGGCTGTGGAGGGGGAGCACCCACGCCCTGGTGCGGGCCGGACACCTGCGCCGGCTGCTGCAACGGCGAGACCTGTGAAGGAGGCCTCGAGGCGTCGGCGTGCGGCACCAACGGAGCGGCCTGCATGAACTGCTCTTCCTGCTCGGCGGGCGTGTGCGCGCAGGCCGGCGCGGGCGGCGGCACCGGCGGTACCGGCGGCACTGGCGGCACTGGCGGCACCGGCGGCACCGGCGGCACGGGCGGCACCGGCGGCGCGGGAGGCGGTGGCCTCTCCTGCACGGCGCCGTTGATCGGCTGCGGCACCGGGTGCGTCGATCCCCGCAGCGACCCGACCAACTGCGGCACCTGCGGAAACGTCTGCACCTCGGGGTGCTCGGCGAGCCAGTGCTCGACCCTTCCCACCGACTGCACCCAGACGCCCTGCCCGGCGCTCGGCTACTACTGCGATCTCTCGAGCAAGCTGTGCAAGTCGGGCTGCGTGCTGGACGCGCAGTGCTCGGGCCCGCTCAACAAATGCGATCCCTCGACCCGCACCTGCGGTTGTCAGCAGGGCAGCTGCGGATCCACCAGCTACTGCACCCCCGCGCGCACCTGCGCCACCGGCTGCGAGCAGAACAGCCAGTGCTCGGGGCAGACCAACACCTGCCGGCTGTCGAGCCACACCTGCGGGTGCAGCGCGAACAGCTGCGCGGTGGGCAGCTTCTGCGGCGCGGACGGGGCCTGCAAGACCGGCTGCTCGACCAACGCGATGTGCCAGGGCGTCAACGAGAACACCTGCAACCTCACCACGAACGTCTGCCAGTGCAACCCGGGCTTTCACACCTGTGGCTCGGCCTGCGTCTCGAACACCTCGCTCAACAGCTGCGGCTCGAGCTGCACCCCCTGCCCCGCTCCGCCCGCCCACGCGACCGCCGCCTGCACGACCGGCGCGTGCGGCTTCGACTGCGATCCCTTCTACTTCCGGGTCGGCAACTCCTGCTACCCGATGCAGACGGTGAACGCGACGTACAACGCCGGCAGCGAGATCACCTGCAACGTCGACGACTTCTCCGGGAATACCTACTGCAGCACCTTCATCGCCAGCGGGAAGCCCGGCCTCGTCTACCTGGTCGGCAGCTACAACGTGATCTGCGCGCTCTCGGACACCGGGCCGGTGTACTGCGCCGGGAGATCGAACAACTTCGGCGAGCTGGGCGTCGGAGGGACGGTCAGCGCATCGACCACCTGGCTTCCGCTGCCAAACTTGCCGATGAACGTCGTCAAGCTCGGTCACAACAACGAGCGCGGCTTCGCGCTCACCGCGACCGGAGACGTCTGGCGCTGGGGCGACGGGTGGCAGACCAACACCGGCTCCAATCCCTGGGCGATCGACCGGGCGCCCACGCCCTCGCTGTTCCGCAGCGGCGTCAAGGACCTCGCCGTCGGCGAAGACTGGCTGTGCCTGATCATGAGCAGCGCGCAGGGCGAGGTGCAGTGCAGCGGCGGCTACAGCGGCAGCAACGGCAGCTACTCGACCACCTACCTGCCTGCTCCGGCCGGGGTGGTGCTGGAGAAGCTCGCCTACGCCTACGACCACGGCTGCGCGATCGACACGCTGGGCAAGGTCTACTGCTGGGGGCAGGGCGGCAGCGGCAAGCTCGGCTACTCCACCACCTCGATCAACGCGCAGCCGCTGACGCTGGTGGCGAACTTCCCTCCAGCGGGGACGAAAGCGATCGCGGTCGCGGTGACCAGCTTCCACAACTCGTGCGTGGTGCTCGACAACGGAAAGCTCTACTGCTGGGGCTCGATGGGCAGCCCGGCCGTCGCGATCCCGACCCCGACCCACGTGAAGACCACCGAGACCTTCTCGGGCATCGGCGCGAACCGGCAGAGGATCTGCCCGACCAACTCGACCTACTGCTTCGACCCGTAGTCAGTTGATCCCGGGCGACGGGCACCCGTAGACGATGTCGAGCTTCGCCACCGAGCCGGCCTTCAGCTTGTCGCAGGCCGCGCCGTAGAACGTCACCTGGTTCCGCGCCGCGTCGTAGTCCCAGCCGCCGGCGTGGGTCGGTTCCCGC
>JAGSPQ010000368.1 GCA_018262385.1 Myxococcaceae bacterium
GGTGGTCGGCTTCGGCCGGCTGGGCGCCGCGCTCGCGCTGCGGCTGAAGGCGGCGGGCTGGCCGGTGTCGGTGCTCCCGCGCTCGAGCGAGTCGGTGCGGCGGGCGGCGAAGCTGGGGCTGAAGCTGGCCGACCACGAGGATCTGAGCGCCGCGGCGCTGTGCGTGCTGGCGGTGCCGGACTCGGCGGTCGCCGCCGCGGCGGCCTCGATGGCCGACGATCTGGGCGAAGAGACGGCCCTGGTGCACTGCGCCGGCGCGCTCGATCTCGACGCGTTCGGCGCCTCGGCGGCGATGCTCAAGCGGCTGCGGGGCTCGTTTCACCCGCTGGTCGCGATCTCCGACGCGCGCGATCCGATCGCCGATCACTCGGTGGCGGTGGCGGCTTCCGATCGGGCCCTGATGCCGGTGCTGTGGCGGATGGCGCTCGCGCTGCGGATGCGCCCGATCGAGGTGCCCGAGGGCCGGCGCGCGGCGTACCACGCGGGCGCGGTGATGACGGCGGGCCTGATGGTCTCGCTGCTCGACGCGGCGGTCGCGGCGCTGGGCGAGGCGGGGGTCGAGCGGACGGCGGCGCTCAACGCGCTGCTCCCGCTGGCCGGGTCGGCGCTGGAAGGGGTGAACAAGCGCGGGCTGGAGAAGGGGCTGACCGGGCCGATCGCCCGCGGAGATCTGCAGGTGGTGCGCGCCCACCTCGAGGCGCTGCCGCCCCCGCTGGCCAACCTCTACAAGCTGCTGTCGGCGCGCGCGCTGACGCTGGTGGGCGACACCCTGCCCCTCGAGACCCGAAATGCGCTCCAGCGGCTTCTCGGCGAGCGCTGAGCTAAGAGCGAAAGCCGATGCGGTTGCGGGTCCTCTGCGCGGTCGTCGCGCTCGTCTCATGCAAGGAGGCGCCGGCGCGTCCGGCCGTGCGCGTGGCGGCGGCCTCCGATCTCACCGTCGCCTTCGAGGCGATGCGGGGCGGCTTCGAGCAGCAGACCGGGCACCCGGTCGACTTCGTGTTCGGCTCCAGCGGGCAGCTGTCGAAGCAGCTGGTCGAGGGGGCCCCGTACGATCTGTTCGCGGCGGCCAACCAGGCGTTCACCGACCCGCCGATCGCCGCGGGCGCGTGCAGCGCCGAGACCCGCGCCCAGTACGCCGAAGGCCAGCTGGTGATCTTCGCTCCCCGGGAAAAAGTCGCCGGGCTGGCCGAGCTGATCGAGCCGCGCTTCCAGCGGATCGCGCTCGCCAACCCGGAGCTGGCGCCCTACGGCCAGGCGGCGAAGGACGCGCTGATCCGCGCCGGCCTGTGGGAAGCGCTCGAGCCGCGGCTGGTCTACGGGCAGAACGTGCAGCAGACCTTCCAGCTCGCGCGCTCGGGCAACGTCGAGGCGGCGCTGGTCTCCCGCTCGCTGGCGAAGGAAGCGGTGGCGGTCGACCCCGCGCTCTACCCGCCGCTGAAGCAGTCGCTGGTGGTCTGCGGCGGGGGCAAGAACCCCGAGGGCGGCCGGGCCTTTGCCGCGTTCGTGCTCTCCGACGAAGGCCGCCGGGTGCTCGCGCGCGAAGGGTTCGGGCTGCCGCCGAAGGTGGCCCGCTGATGGAGTGGGAACCGCTCTGGCTGTCGCTGCAGGTGTCGCTGGTCGCGACGTTGAGCTCGCTGGTGCTCGGGGTGGCGCTCGGCGCGCTGCTCGCCCGCCCGCGGCTGCCGGGGCGCGATCTGTGGGATGCGCTGCTCACCGCTCCGCTGGTGCTGCCGCCGACGGTGCTCGGCTACTTCCTGCTCGTCGCGCTCGGCCGCCACAGCGCGCTCGGCCAGCTCTTCGAGCAGCTGTTCGGCGGCCCGATCGTCTTCACCTTCAAGGGAGCCGTGATCGCCGCGACGGTCGGCTCGCTGCCGCTGGTAATCAAGGCCGCCCGCGCCGCGCTCGAGCAGCTCGACCCGGCGCTGGTCTTCGCCGCGCGCACCCTGGGCGCCTCGCCCACCCGCGCCTTCTGGCGGATCCAGCTCCCGCTCGCCGCCCGGGGGATCGCCGCCGGCGCGGTGCTCGCCTTCGCCCGCGCGCTGGGCGACTTCGGCGCCACCCTGATGGTGGCCGGCAACATTCCCCACCAGACGCGCACCGCCGCCCTGGCGATCTACGACGCGATCGAGGCCGGCCGCGACGCGGACGCCGCGGGGATGATCGCCGTCCTCACCGCCCTGGCGATCTTCGTCGGGTACACCGCCCAGCGGCTGGTGCGGAGGTCCGATGACCTCTGAGACGCTGAAGGTCCGCCTGTCCGGCCGGGTGTTCGCCCACTTCCAGCTCGAGCTCGACTTCGAGGTGCCGCCCGGGATCACCGTGCTGTTCGGCCCGTCGGGCGCCGGCAAGAGCACCGCCCTGTCGGCGATCGCCGGCCTGCGCGCGGTCGAGCGCGGCCGGGTCACCCTCGGTCAGATCCCCTGGTTCGACTCGGAGGCCCGCCTCGAGCTGCCGGTGCACCAGCGCAAGGTCGCCTACCTGTTTCAGTCGCGCGCGCTCTTCCCCCACCTCACCGCCTTGCAGAACGTCACCTTCGGGCTGCACGGGAGCCCGGACGCCCAGGCGCGGGCCCGGAAGATGCTCGAGCGGATGCGGGTGGCCCACCTGGCCTCCCGCAAGCCCGCGACCTTCTCCGGCGGAGAGGCGCAGCGGGTCGCCCTCGCGCGGGCCTTCGCCCCCGGCCCGAAGCTGGTGCTGCTCGACGAGCCGTTCACCGCCCTCGACCGCCCGCTGCGCACCGAGCTGTACGCCGAGGTCACCGCCCTGATCGCCGAAGCGGGGGCTCCGGCGCTGCTGGTCACCCACGATCCGGACGAGGCGCGCGCCCTGGGAACGCGGTTCATCGGGCTCGACGCCGGCCGATCGGGCCCGGCGGCCCTGACGTAACCGGCTCGTCATCGGCGCTTCTGTTTGCGTCGTTCCCTTGACGGATGGGGTCTGGGCCCCTAATTACCCTCGTTCTTACAAGTCGCCCTTTGCTCAAGGTGTAATCCATGGCTCGCGTAACCGTAGAAGACTGCCTCCCGATGGTGGACAACCGCTTTGCCCTCGTGCTCCTCGCCGCCAAGCGCGCGCGTCAGCTGATGGCGGGCGCCCGCCCCATCCTCGAGGTCAGCAAGAACAAGCCGCCGGTGCTCTCGCTGCGCGAGATCGCCACTGGCAAGGTTCGCTTCGATCGCGACGTTCGCGAGACGCTGCTCGGCAAGTACGGCGAGCCGCTGACGAAGACCGAATAGCCGACTTCCCCGCCTCAACCGCAGATCTCCCTGGAGGAGCTTCAATGTTCGAAGGACTCTCGCTTTCGGCGGAGGAGATCGTCCGCCTTTCGAAGCAGCATTCGATCTTCGAGTGGTCCGCGCAGGGAGCCGTCGCGCCGATCCCGATGACCCGGGCCGAGGGCATCTTCTTCTGGGATGCGAACGGCAAGCGGTACTTCGACTTCAACAGCCAGCTGATGTGCGTCAACATCGGCCACGGCAACAAGAAGGTGATCAACGCGATCAAGGAGCAGGCCGATCGCCTCGTCTACGCCAACCCGTACATGGCGACCGACGTCCGCGCGGTGCTGGGCCAGAAGCTGGCGCAGATCGCCCCGGGAGACCTGAACAAGGCCTTCTTCACCCTCGGCGGCGCGGAGGCCAACGAGAACGCGATCAAGATCGCCCGCATGGTCACGGGCCGGAACAAGATCATCGTCCGCTACCGCAGCTACCACGGCGGAACCGCCGGCGCGGCGACCCTCACCGGCGATCCGCGGCGCTTCGCGGCCGAGCCGGGCATCCCCGGCGTCTGCCGGGTGCTCGACCCGTACCAGTACCGCTGCGGCTTCTGCTCGGACAAGCCCGCCTGCACCCTCTCGTGCCTGCGCCACGTCGAAGAGGTGGTCGACTTCGAAGGCCCGCAGAACATCGCCGCGATCCTGATGGAGACGGTCACCGGGACCAACGGGATCATCGTCCCGCCCGACGGGTACCTCCAGGGGCTGCGCACGCTCTGCGACAAGCACGGGATCATGCTGATCCTCGACGAGGTGATGGCCGGGTTCGGCCGCACCGGGAAGATGTTCGCCACCAACCACTGGGACGTGGTGCCGGACATGATGACCATCGCCAAGGGCCTGACCAGCGCCTACATGCCGCTGGGCGCGGTGCTGATGCGCGACAAGGTCGCCGCCCACTTCGACAAGAACGTCTTCTACGGCGGCCTCACCTACAACTCGCACCCGATGTGCCTGGCGGCCGCGATCGCCTGCATCCAGGTGATGGAAGAAGAGAAGCTGGTCGAGAACTCCGCCAAGCTGGGCAAGGTGCTCGCCACCGAGCTGCAGAAGCTGAAGGCGAAGCACCCGTCAATCGGCGACGTGCGCTCGATCGGCCTGTTCTCGATCGTCGAGCTGGTGAAGGACCGCAAGACCCGCGAGCCGATGGCGCCGTTCAACGCCCGCCACGATCAGATGGGCGTGATGAACGATCTGCGCAAGGCGTTCCTCGACAACGGGATCTACACCTTCGTCCGCTGGAACAACTTCTTCGTCAATCCGCCGCTCACCATCACCCAGGAGCAGCTGCTCGAAGGCCTGGCGATCATGGACAAGTGCCTCGAGATCACCGACGCGGCCGTGAAGCACTGACCGCCTGGCACTAGCGGCTGCGCTTCTTCTTCTTCTTCTTCTTGTGAACCGGAGCGGGCTGCTTGCCCGCGCCGGCGTCGCGCAGCTGCGGCCCGGCATCGGCCACGGCGAGGACGGCGGTCTCCTCCTCTTCTTCCCCGCCGTCTGAGTCTTCCTCGGCTTCCCCCGCATCGGTCGCCTCGGCGGCGGCCACCGGCGGCGGCACCTCGGCGCTGACCCCGGCGTCCGGCGCGGCGGCGACCTCTTCGAACGGGAGCTCTTCCACCGTCGCCGGCGGCGGCGGCGGCCGCAGCCTGGCCTTGAGCTGCGCGATCAGCCCGGGACGCAGCGCCACCACCGCGCCCCCGCCGATGATCAGCAGCGCCAGCACGCCGATCAGCAGCTTCGAGCCGCGGCCCTTGCCGCGCGGCGAAGGCCCTGCCTCCTCGGGCGCCTCGGAAGGAT
>JAGSPQ010000369.1 GCA_018262385.1 Myxococcaceae bacterium
AGTGCGCTCCGTGAGGGTAGTGAAGCCGAGGCACGTAGAGTTCACTGGGCGCGGTGACCGACGGGTCGTGACGCATCACCAGCTCGAAGCGCCGCGACTTCAGCTCGAAGCCATAGCGGACTGGCGTGCCCGCGAGCGCGAGCGGGCGGGGACGAACGACGGCGTCGATCGCGCGGCCCTCTTCGGGTGAGTCGCGGCTGAAGATCGACAGATCCTCCCCGTTCCAGCCATCGCCGTGCGCGTGGGTGTTGTCCGCGCTGTAGTTCCACAGCGTCGCGCTCACCCGCGCATCCTCCACCGCGGTGAGGGTGCGGTTCATCGCCGCGCGCTGCAGCGCGTAGTCGCCGGTTCGAAATGCGCGCCCCCCTCGCAAGTCGAACGCGATGCCGAGCTCGCCCACCAGCAGCGGCAGCCCCAGCGCTCGCGCCTCACTGGCAAGCCGCCCGAGCTGAGCCTCGAAGCTCTTGCGGATTCGCCGTGCGCCGAACACCGGCCGCTGGGTGAAGGCGTCCGCCGCCAGGAAGGAACGGAAGTCCTTCAGGAACAACACGTAGGCGTCGTACCAGTGCGGGGCCCAGACGGCGGGCCCGGTTCCCTTCCACCCGGGGCCTTTGCGGAAGGGCTCGCCCTGCAGCATCACCGCCAGGTGCGGAGCGAGGCGGTGGATCCTCGCCGCCCCCTCGGTGTGGAAGGGCGCGAGGAAATCGTCGGCGAACGAAACGGCGCCATCGACTGCAGCGGAGACGGCATCACTCCGACTTCCACCGGCCCGCCCGGCGCCTCGAGGTCTTCCCAGCCGATGTACCCGGGCGAAGGCTCGTTGAGCAGATCCACCCCGAAGACATTCGGCAGGCTCGCGACGCGGCGAACGACCTGCTCCACCGCGCCGAAGAAGTGTTCCTGGAGGAACCGCTGCGCGCTCTCCCCGTCAATGCGGGTGCGCGGCGCGAAGGTATCGCCGCCGAAGAACAAGGTGAACATCGTCGCCGAGCCCAGCTTTCCCGCGTTGGTCGGCCAGATCATCTTCGGCAGCGGCCCCGCGTGCTTCGCTTCGACGAAGGCGGCGCCGGTCTCGTGGAGGGTGTCGAGGTTGAAGCCGGCCGCCTCGAGGGTCCAGCCGGGCGCGCCGTCGCCTCCGCTGAACCGGCTCCAGACGTCTTGATGGAAGTCGATGAAGACCGCGAGCTGGTGGGTGGCCGCCCGGCGAATCAGCGCCTCGAGGTAGTCGAGGTACGCGAGGTCGTACTTTCGGGGGCCGGCGTGCTCGATCGCTTCCCAGGTGACCACCAGCCGGAGGGTGGTCAGCCCCCAGCGCTGCAAGCGCGAGAAGTGTTCGTCGGCCTCGTCGAGCGGGAAGGGCCGGCCGACGAAGCTGCCTTCGGCGCGCGGGAGCTTCGAGCTGCCCCCGAGGTTCACCCCGCGCAGGAGCAGGGTTCGACGGTGTTCGTCGACGAAGCGGTCTCCCTCGATTCGAATCAGCATCAGACCGACAGCTTCGCACCGGATGCCGCAATGGCAGCCAATCCCTGACCTTCTCGAGCAATTCGGGGGAGCCATAAGTGAGACCCGCCCTCAGCGGGCTGGGTGGCGACAAAAATCGATGGCAGTCCGACAGGCGCCGGCCTAGCAGACGCGAATGGCCGCCCCGAGCACGCCCGACGCCGACCCACCCCCAGTCGGCGGCGATCGCTTCGCCAAGCTCGGCGCCCAGGTCCTCGAGGCCGCCCCGGTGGTCATCCTGGTGCTCGACCCTCGCGGCGCGATTCAGCACGTCAACCCGTACTTCGAGCGGCTGACCGGCTACCGGCTCGACGAGATCCGCGGCAAGGATTGGTTCGACACCTTCTTGCCGGATCGCGATCGCGAGCACATCCGTAGGCTCTTCATCCAGGCCTACGGGGGCGAGCGGGTCCGCGGTGGCGTGAACCCAATCCTCACCCGTACCGGGGAGGAGCGCTCAATCGAGTGGACGGACGAGATGCTCCGCGACAGCGAAGGGCAGCCGGTGGGACTCCTCGCGATCGGCCACGACGTCAGCGAGCGAAACGCGGCCCAGCTCGCGCTCCGGCTGCAAGAAGAGCGCTACCGGGTCACCGTGGAGAGCATGCCCGACCCGCTGATGCTCCTCGATCTTGATCGGAGAATCCTCCACGCCAACCCGGCCGCCGCGCAGGTGATGGGGACTTCCCCCGACTGGCTCGCCGGCAAGTGCCCCGCCGAGGTGTTGCCGGAGCAGGAGGCCCAGCAGATCGCCGGGCTCTTCGATCGCACGGTGGCGACGCGCGAGCAGCAGACCGCGGTGATCACCCTCTCTGCGCAGCCCACCCGGGCAAGGTTGGTCCGCGAGATCACCATGGTCCCGTTGCCTGGGCCTGACGGCCAGGTGCGCCAGGTCCTGTCGATGAGCCGTGACCTCACTGCTCAGCACCAACTGGTCGAGGATCTGCGCGACGCCGACAACCGGAAGAACGACTTCATCGCCGTGCTCTCGCACGAGCTGCGCAACCCGCTGTCGGCGATCGCGAGCAGCCTGTCGGTGCTCGAGCAGGCGCGGGGGGAGATCGAACGGACCCGCAGCACCGCGCTGATCGAACGGCAGGTCACCCTGCTCACCCGCCTGGTCGACGACCTGCTCGACGTCAGCCGGATCACCCAGAACAAGATTCGACTGCAGCGCGCGCCGATCGACCTCGCCAGCCTGGTGCAGGCCATCGTCGAAGACCACCGGGCACAGTTCTCGAGCCTCGCCGTCCGGCTCGAAGCGCGGCTCCCGGGGGGGCCGCTGCAGATGAACGGCGACGCGGTGCGGCTCACCCAGATGCTGGGCAACCTGCTCGACAACGCGGTCAAGTTCACCCCGACCGGAGGGCTCACCACCGTGACGCTCAGCCGCGACGAGGGGACCGCGGTGATCAGGGTCGTCGACAGCGGCGCGGGAATTGACCCGGTGATGCTCGATCGGCTGTTCCAGCCATTCGCTCAAGCCGACCGCACGCTCGACCGCAACCAGGGCGGCCTCGGGCTGGGACTGGCGATCGTGAAGGGGCTGGTGGAGTTGCACGGAGGCACCGTCAGCGTGGCGAGCAGCGGCCATGGCCGGGGCGCCGAGTTCGCGCTGCGGTTGCCAATCGATCAAGTCCCTGAGCGGACGCCCCCACCTGAGCAGGCGCCAGCGGCGCGCCGGGTTGGCCGCCGGGTGCTGGTCGTCGAGGACAACGTCGACGCGGCCGAGAGCCTGTGCCTGTTGCTCGAGCTCGAGGAACACACGGTCGCGGTCGCCCACGACGGCGCGACCGGCCTGCGGATCGCTCGCGAGTTTCGACCCGACCTCGTGCTGAGCGACCTGGGCCTCCCCGGGATGAGCGGGTACGACCTCGCGCGCGCATTCAGGCAGGACGAAGCGCTCCGCTCAGTCACGCTGGTGGCGCTGTCGGGCTACGCCTCAGCGGCCGACATCGAGAAATCGCGCGCGGCAGGCTTCGACCGCCACCTCCCCAAGCCGATCAACCTCGATCGCCTGAGGCAGGTCGTCGAGACCGCGCGCCACGAAGAGGCGTGCCCCGATCACCGCTGAGCCGCGAGCCACTGCGCCGCCTGCGGCCACAGCGTCTGCTCGGCGGACGCGCGGAAGAACCCGAAGTGTCCGACCGCCTTCGAGCCCGAGTCGGCCGGAGCCTGGTGCCGATGGGTGGTCTGCGCGCGGGGGAAGAACCCGAGCCAGGCGGCGACGGTCTCCTTCGGCGCGTAGGTGTCGTCGGTGAAGCTGATCGCGAGGATTGGCGCCTTGATCCGCTCGTAGAGCGCGCGCCGCGAGCCGTCGTCACCCAGCAGGTAGCCGCGGGTCCGGCACCAGCGGGCCCACTCGCGGGCGACGGTGTGCGGCAGGTCCTCGCCCATGCCCAGCCGGCCGGGCACGTAGCCGAGCGCGGCGCCGACCGCGGGAAGCAGCGCGTACATGTAGAGCGCCATCCGCGCCTTGCCGGCGACGGTGGGCCACAGCCGCCAGTCGCCGCTCTGGGAGGCGACGCAGAGCGCGGCCGAGACCCGGTCGACGTTGTGGGCGAGGCCGAGCAGCTGGCCACCGACGCTGTGGCCGATCACCAGCACCTTCTCGACGCGGCGCTCGCGGCAGGCCCACTCCAGCGCGCCGGCGAAGTCCTCGGCGCCCCACTGGGTGAGGGTGCCCTTGAAGTCGCGGAACGAGCCGGGCGGCCGCGAGCCGCCGATGCCGCGGTAGTCGTAGGTGATGACGTCGTAGCCCTGGCTCGCCAGCCAGGCGGCGAACTTCGCGTAGTAGGTGCGCTTGACCGCCGTGGCCGAGTTCACCACCACCACGCCCTGGCGGGGCTGCACCTCGGCCTCGAACAGGGTCGCGCCGAGGGGGAAGTCGTCCCGAGCGGGGAGGATGAAGTCGGTCGCCATGACCCATGGGTTAGTCGGTGCGCGGCGCAGGTTCCAGTCTAAGAACCGCCGCTCTGATGAATCGGGTGGTGCACCAGACCGATGGGGTCGCCTGGCTGAAGGCCAACCCGCTTGCGCGCGGTCAGTCGATCATCACCTCGCTGCCGGACAGCTCGGAGATTCCCTCGCTCGGGTTTGCCGGCTGGCGGCAGTGGTTCGTCGACTCGGTGAAGACCTGCATCGACGCGTGCCCCGACGACTCGGCGGCGCTGTTCTTCCAGACCGACGTGAAGCGCGAGGGGGCGTGGGTGGACAAGGGCTTCCTCTGTCAGCTCGGCGGCGAGGCGGCGGGAGCGCGCCTGCTCTGGCACAAGATCGTCTGCCGGGCGCCGGCGGGGACGATCACCTTCGGCCGGCCGGCGTACGCGCACCTGCTGGCGTTCTCGCGCGGGCTGACCGCGGATCTCGACCAGTCGACGGCCGACGTGATCCCCCGGATGGGGAAGATGACCTGGGCGCGGGCGATGGGGATCGAAGCGTGCGTGGTCGCCTGCCGGTTCCTGCTCGACTGCACCGGGTCGCGCACGGTGGTCGATCCGTTCTGTGGGCTGGGCAGCGCGCTCGCGGTCGCCAACGCGCTGGGGATGGACGCGATCGGGGTCGAGCTCTCGCGCAAGCGGGCGGAGAAAGCCCGCGAGCTGAGCGTGCAGATCTGATCAGCCCCGCTACGGAGGCGGAACGGGGCCGGGGCCGCTGGCGACGCAGTACCCGGTGGCGGCGCTGCAGGTGGTGCCGGACCAGCAGGTGAAGCCGGCGCTGCCGCAGCGGGGGATGCAGATGCCCTGGCCAACCGGGTTGCCCGGATCGAACTCGCACAGGTAGTTGGTCCGGCAGCTCGACTGGCCCTGCCGCGGCCCGGCGCAGCTCTTCAGGCACAGCCAGTTGGGCGTTCCGTTCGCGTTCGCGGCGTTGACGCACGAGGAGCCCGCGGCGCAGGCGACGCTCGAGCAGTTGGCGGTGCAGTAGCCGCCGGGCCAGCCGGTCGGAGTGCCAAGCACCGTCTGCGGAATGCACAGCCCGTTGCTCGGCGGCTGGCACTGCAGGTCATACAGACAGCCGGCGCCGATCGGGAACCCGATGCCCGCGTCGACGACGAC
>JAGSPQ010000370.1 GCA_018262385.1 Myxococcaceae bacterium
CGAGACGCCGAGCACCCGGATCAGCGGATCTTCGAGGGGCCGCACCACCACCTCGTGCTGGCCGAGCATCTTATCGACCGCGAACGCGATCGTCTCTTCGCCCTGGCGGATCACCAGCGCCTTGCGGGCCCCGGCGCCGCTGCCATCGGTGAAGAGCGACTCGAGCGACAGCAACGGGATCGCCTCCCCCCTGCGGTCGAGCATCGCCACCGAC
The DNA here is from genome assembly GCA_018262385.1 of Myxococcaceae bacterium. Classification (GTDB taxonomy): domain Bacteria; phylum Myxococcota; class Myxococcia; order Myxococcales; family Myxococcaceae; genus JAGSPQ01. The sequence continues at coordinate 215 of JAGSPQ010000370.1, forward strand.
CGGGCGCCGCGCCGGGCGGCATCCGGAGCGCGCAGCACCTGGTCCGGCTCGATCTCGAGGATCTCTTCGACCGCCGCGACCGGCACCAGGAACCGCTGGCCGCCGCACTCGAGCGCGAAGGCCTCGACCATCGAGATCGTCAGCGGGACCCTCAAGGTGAAGGTGGTCGACCGGCCGGGGGCGGTGCTCAGCAGCAGCGAACCGCCCAGCTGGGTGACCGCGACCCGCCGCACGATGTCCATTCCCATCCCCCGGCCGCTGGTGAGGGTGGCCTCTTCGCGGGTCGACAGCCCGGCCACGCACAACAGCTCGAGCAGCGCGGCGTCGGTGGCCGGCACCTCACGGCCGGCGCGGCGGGCGACCCTGGCGGCGTCGATCCCCCGGCCATCGTCGCAGACCACCAGCTCGAGCCGGGTGTTCGAGCGCTCGGTGCAGCTGATCCGGATCACGCCCTCTTCCGGCTTGCCCGCCGCTCGGCGCGCCTCGGGCGTCTCGATGCCGTGGTCGACCGCGTTGCGGATCAGCTGAACGATCGCCGGGAACAGCCGGTCGGCGACCGCCTTGTCGAGCTCGGCCTTCCCGACGTCCATCTCCAACCGCACCTGCTTGCCGGTGGTCCGCTTGAGCCCGCGCAGCAGCAGCGGCACCCGCTCGAGCACCTCGGCGACGCTGACCATCCGCACTCTGAGGATCGCGGCCCGCAGCTCGCGCATCTGGCGGGTGCCCCCCTCGAGGATCACCCGCAGCTCGCGGGTGTCGACGCCGGCCTGGGTCAGCCGGGCCACCCCCGCAGCGAGCCGGAAGCGGGTCACCACCACCGCCGAGAAGCGCTCCATCGCGTCGTCGAGGCGCGAGACCTCGACCCGCACCACGCCCACCCCGTGGGTGGGGACCTGCTCCTCCTCGTCCGGCAGCAACGCCTCCGAGGCGTCCGGGGCGGGGGGCGGCGCGCCGACCCGCTCGATCGCGGCGGGCAACACGCCCACCGCGGCGGCGATCGCCTCGTCGCTCTCGTGGGTCAACACCAGCAGCACGAACCGCAGGCCGTCCGGCCCGGACACCGGCATCACCTTGACGATCTCGCCCAGCTTGCCCACCGCCTCGCGCACCGAGGTGATGTTGACGCCCCGGGCGGCCTCCTCGGCCGACGGCACGAACTGGGCCCGCACCGCATGGTGGCCCGACCGCAGGCCTTCCTGGAGCTGCTGCTGCTCGTGCGGCGCCAGCTTCGCCAGCAGCGCGGGGTCGAGGCCCAGGTTCAGCACCGGCGCCAGCGACGGGAGCTCGGCGTCGACCGCCTCGAGCTTCTCGATCAACCCAGGCGGCGCAGCGTCGACCGGCTTGCGCTCGCTCGCCTGCCGCAGCCGTTGGCCGATCGCGTCCAGCCCCTGCAGCAGGGCGTCGATCGACTCGAGCGACAGCTTTCCCCCCAGCTGATTGGCCGAGCGCAGCGCGGTCTCCATCCGGTGGGCGATGGTGACGATCGGCTCGACCGCGACCATCGCCGCGAGGCCCTTGAGGGTGTGGATGCACCGGAACAGCTCGCGCAGCGCCCGCACGTTCGTCTGGCCCTTTCGCGCCGCCAGCTCGACCGCGAGCAGGTTGGTGCTCGCCAGGCGCAGGTGCTCGTCGCCCTCGACCACGAAGGCGGAGAGGAACTCTGAGAAGTCGGGCGGCGGGGTCAGGCGGCCCCAGGCGGGCTGGCCAGCAGGCCACTGACTTCGGAGAGGATCGCCCTGGCATCGAACGGCTTGGTCATGAACCGGGTCGCGCCGGCGCCCAGCGCTTTGGCCTGCGAGACCTCGTCGCTGCGGCTGGTGACGACGAGGATCGGCAGCGCGCGCAGCTTGTCCTGGCCGCGGACGAACTCGAGGACCTCGAGCCCTCCGATGTCGGGCATGTTCAGATCGAGCACCGCCAGGTCGAACTTGATCCGTGACAGCTTCTCGATCGCCTCGAGGCCGCTCGCAGCGTGGGTGAACGTCGCTCCGGCCACCGGACGCAGGCAGGCGATGATCATCTCGCGCATCACCTTGCTGTCGTCGACCACCAGGATCTCGGCCACAGAGCAAGGTACGGCCGCGCGCCCGCCAAAGCAATACAGAGACCGACGGACGCCAATTCGCCACTGGGGCAATTTGCCTCGGTCCGCGCGCGGACCATTTGAGCGCCCCCCAGGACTCTTCTGGACGCTTTGCTGTTAGACCCACCGCCTTGTTCTCCACCCCCGCGAACCCGGCTGACAAGCGCACCGTCTGGATCGTCGACGACAGCGCCCTCGAAGCAGAGATGGCGCGCAAGACGCTGGGCTCGCAGTTCGCGACCCGGGTCTTCGCCGATGGCGCGGCGCTGCTCGAGCAGATCGTCGCCGCCCCGCTGCCGGACGTGCTGGTGCTCGACTGGGTGATGCCCGGCGTCTCGGGGATCGAGGTCTGCCAGTTCCTGCGGGCGCGAGAGGCGACCAGCGAGCTGAAGATCCTGCTGCTCACCGCGCAGAACCAGACCGGGCAGATCGTCGCCGGCCTCGCCGCCGGCGCCAACGACTACCTGAGCAAGCCCTACTCCCCCGCCGAGCTGCTGGCGCGGGTCACCGCGCTGGTGCGCGCCAAGCGGCTGCGCGAGCGGGCCGAGGGGGCCGAGCGGAGCTTGCGGGCCCTGCTGGCGCACCTGCCCGATGCGCTGATCACCACCAGCGCGACGGGTGAGATCACCTTCCTCAACGCCGAGGCCGAGCGGTTGCTGGCCACCAGCACCGCGGCGGTGAGAGGGCGGCACCTGGGCGAGTTCTTCCCTGCGCTCGCCCACTTCCACGTCGCGCCGCACGAGAGCGAGAACTTCGAGGCGCTGCCGGAGCTCGAGCTGGGCAGCCGGCTGTTCGCGCCCGCGGTGCGGCGGATGTTGCTCGACGGGCTGCCGACGATCGCGCTCACCCTGCGCGACGTCACCGAGACGCGCCGCCTCGAGACGCGCCGGCTCGACTTCTACTCGATGGTCGCCCACGACCTGCGCTCGCCGCTGGCGGCGATGACCTTGCGGGTCGGGATCATGCGCGAGGAGCAGTACGGGCCGTTGGCCGAGCGCTACCGCAACGATCTGCAGCTGGTCGAGGGGCGGATCGGCGAGCTGGTCAGCCTGATCAACGACTTCCTCGACATCGCGCGCAGCGAAGGGGTCGGGATCACCCTCGCGCCGCAGCTGATCGATCTCACCTCGCTGGTGCGCACGAACCTCTCCGACTTCGACGACGTCGCCGATCTGCGACAGGTGAGCATCCGCTTCGACGCGCCGGAGACGAAGGTCGAGGCGCTCGCCGACCCCGCGCGGCTCAAGCAGGTGGTCACCAACCTGATCTCGAACGCGGTGAAGTTCAGCTCGAAAGGCGGCCAGGTGCTCGTCGAGGTGGCGGCCCGCGCGCAGGACGTCGAGTTCGCCGTCTCGGACGCCGGCCGGGGAATCGCCGAAGACAAGATCTCCGAGCTGTTCAAGCGCTACTCGCGGCCGGCGACCGACTCGGCGCTGCCGGGCACCGGCCTGGGCCTGATGATCGTCCGCGAGATCGTCGCCGCTCACCACGGCACCTGCGGGGTCGAGAGCACCCTCGGCAAGGGCAGCCGCTTCTGGTTCCGGCTTCCGCTGCCCCCCGCTCAGGCCGGCGCCAGCCCGAGCCGCTGATCGTCCGACCGGCTGGCTCGTCCCCCGGGCGGGCCGCCATGAGCCTGCGCCGCCCGAGCAGCGGTCCGCGCTCAGCGCTGCGGCGAGACCACGGAGTCCGGCACCACCGGGGAGCCCGGCGAGGCCGCGGCAGGTTCGAGCCGCTCGAGCATCCGGTAGAGGGTGCGCCGATCGACGCCGAGGATCTTCGCCGCGCGGGTCTTGTTGCCGTTGAGCAGGACCAGCACCCGGGCCAGGTAGCGCTGGCCGAGCTCTTCGAGGGTGACCAGTTCTTCCGGACTGTCGGCGGCGATCACCACCCGCTCGGACTTGAACTGGCAAACCTTGGCGGGAAGATCGTCGACCGACAGCTCGTCGAACCGGGCGAGCGCGACCGCGCTCTGAATGCAGTTCTCGAGCTCGCGGACGTTGCCCGGCCACGCGTAGGCCAGCAGCTTCTCGGCCGCTCCCGCCGACAGGCCCTTCACCTGCTTCTGGCTCTGGGCCGCGGCCGCCTGGAGGAAGTGCTGGGCAAGAATCAGCACGTCGCTGTGGCGCTCGCGCAGCGGCGGCACCTCGATCTTCACCACGTTGACCCGGTAGAAGAGATCTTCGCGGAAGCGCTTCTCGTCGACCTCGGTCTCGAGGTCCCGGTTGGTGGCGGTGATCAGCCGGGCGTTGAAGGACACCTCGGTGGTGCCGCCCAGCGGGCGCACTTTGCGCTCCTGCAGCGCCCGCAGCAGCTTCGGCTGCATCTCCAGCGGCAGCTCGCCGATCTCGTCGAGGAACAGGGTGCCGCCCTCGGCCTGGGCGAACAGGCCCTTCCGATCGCCCTTCGCGTCGGTGAAGGCGCCACGGACGTGGCCGAACAGCTCGCTCTCGAGCAGGTTGGCGGGCACCGCCGCGCAGTTGATCGCGATGAACGGCCCGTCTTTGCGCGCGCTGGCGGCGTGCACCGCCTGGGCGACCAGCTCTTTGCCGGTGCCGCTCTCGCCGGCGATCAGCACCGCCGCTTCTCCCGGAGCGACCCGGGCGACCAGGTCGTACACCCGCTTCATCTGCGCGCTCTGGCCGACGATCCGCTCACCGCCGGTCGGCGGAACCAGCATCCGCAGACGCGCCACCTCGACCTTCACCGCCCGGTGCTTGAGCGCCCTTTCCATCGACAGCGCCAGCAGCACCGGGTCGATCGG
>JAGSPQ010000371.1 GCA_018262385.1 Myxococcaceae bacterium
GCGGCGTTCACATCGGCTTTGGCGATTCGGGACATGGGGACCTCGAATGGGGGAGTGCAGGCGGCGAAGAGACTCCGATCACCCGCCGCGAGTCACATCATTCTTGTGCGACATCGACGCAGGATAGTCAGTGGTGACTCACTGCCCTCACTCGGCTCTCGCGCTCGTCGTCACTTCGTTGCAGCAGCAGGGGCGCTCGCCGCGGGGACACTCGGCTGGCGCAGGCAGCAGATCGTCAGTGAAGCTTGGGCGTCGCTTGCGCCAGCTCAGGCTCATCTTCTGGGTCGAGGCTGGAGGCGATTCCCGCCCGCCGTGGCATCTCGAGATCGAGCTGAACCGGCGGGTGGCAGCCGGAAACGCGCCCCTCGGGGTGGAGCATTGCGTCCAGCGCGCTTCGGACGAGCGCGATTCGCCGCGGCCCGAAGCCACACACCTGGCTCAGGCGCCCGTCGCGCGCGACCTGCTCCAGCTGGGAGAGGCTCTCGACACCCAGCGCGTGCTTGATCTCCGCAGCCAGCCGGGGCCCGATCCCGGGAACCCGAAGCAACTGGCACCCCGGGTGATGGGCTGCCTCCAGCGTCCGCAGCAGCGGGAGGTCCTCCGACCGCAGCCAGTCGGTCACCAGTCCGCCCATCAGGTAGCCAAGGCCGAGCTGGTGCAGCCCTTCCACCCCCTCTTCATCGGCGACCGCCGCGATTGCCCGCGGACAGCGGCGAATCACTCTGGCGCTCTGCCGGTGCGCCTGGACCCGCTTCGGGTTGGCCCCATCGAGCTCGAGCAGCTCGGCGACACGCTCGAGCGTTCGGCTGATCGTCTCGTTGCTGAGGTGGGTCATGGCGCGCTCTTTTTGCAAGCAGGCGGCCGTGCCCCCTCGTTCCAAACGGGCAGCCCCTCAAACGATCCGGGCCCGAATTCTCGCCCCCAGCTCGCACGGCGCAATCACTGCGTGCGCTGCGCAGGGTTTGCGTTGTTGAGCCGCCTGCGCTCACCGGCCCTTGCGAGGTCGCTCCCGGCCCGCGATGGTCGCGGGCATGAATCAGCTCCGTCAGATCGCCAGGCTGGCGGCGCTGCCGCTGTGGCTCGCTGGCTGTCAGTGCCAACCCGGCCCCGAGGACGCGCTCGACGCGGGGCGCGACGCGGGGCGCGACGCCGGGCTGGATGCGGGCGCGGACGCGGGCCTGGATGCGGGCGGTCCGGACGCCGGGATCGACGGCGGCCCGGACGCCTCGACCCCCGAGCCGGCGCTGATCCGGCGCACCTTCACCGAGCTCGACGGCGGAGTGCTGAACCCCGAGCGCGGCTTCTACGACGTGATCGATCTCACCAGCGGCTCGAGCTTCGCCTCGGTGCGCGCGGCGGGGATGACCCTCGCCCTCGCCGGGATCCGGCTCGACGCGTACCGGCAGGCGCCGATCGACGCCGCGCTGCTCACCTCGATCGAAGCCGGGCTGGGCAGCGCGCGCACCGCCGGGATCAAGATCATCCTCCGCTTCCAGTACAACGACGGGCCGATCGGCGCGGCGGACGCCTCGCGGACCCAGATCCTCGCCCACCTCGCCCAGCTGCAGCCGCTGCTGTCCCGCAACGCCGATGTGATCGCGCTGATGCAGGCCGGCTTCATCGGAGCGTGGGGCGAGTGGCACTCCTCGACCCACGGGCTCGACAACCCCGCCGATCGCCAGGCGGTGCTGACCGGAATCCTCGCCGCGCTGCCCGCCTCGCGGATGGTGCAGGTGCGGACCCCGAACTTCGTCGATGACCTCTTCCCCGGCGGAGCGCTCGATGCGGGCCAGGCGTTCTCCGGCAGCCCGCTCGCGCGGACCGGGCACCACAACGACTGCTTCCTCGCCAGCGCGGACGACTTCGGCACCTACCCGGCGCCGGTCGAGGCCTGGAAGGACTACGTCGCCGCGGGCGGTCGCTTCACTCCGGTCGGAGGAGAGACCTGCGCGCTCAACCCGCCCCGCTCGGCGTGCCCCACCGCGACCGCCGAGCTGGAGCGGCTGCACTTCCGGTTCCTCAACTCGCTCTACCACCCGGGGGTGCTCGGCTCCTGGACCACCGGCGGCTGCCTGTCCGAGATCCGGGCGCGGCTCGGCTACCGCTTCGTCCTCGAGGAGCTCTCGCACTCGGCCGCCGTCCGCCCGGGTGGAGTGCTGCGGCTGCAGGGCGTGCTTCGCAACGACGGCTATGGCGCGCTCTTCAACGCCCGCCCGCTCGAGGTGGTGCTCGAGCAGGGCGCGAGCCGGCTCGCCGCGACGCTGGGCACCATTGACGTTCGCCGCTGGGAGCGTGGCCCGCACTCCTTCGACGTGAGGCTGCGGCTTCCGGCCTCGCTGTCGCCCGGCACCTACCGGCTCTCGCTCGCGCTCCCCGATGCGGACCCGAAGCTGAGCGACCAGCCGGCCTATGCGGTGCAGTTGGCGAACGCCGGAGTCTGGGACCCGGCGCGCGGACTCAACCTGGTGGTGCCGCAGCTGTCGATCGACGCCACCGCCGGCGGCCAGACCGACCCGGCCGCGACGGCGTTCACCCAGCTTCCGTGACCGCCATCGGCCCCCCGCGGCTTCACCTTGACAGTGGCGCCGCCTCGCGCAATCCGGAGGGGGTGGTGAAGAAGCCCGAGCCTGATCGAACCGCGCCAGCCAGTTGGTCGCTCCTCTTTGCCTGCTGGCTGCTCGCCGCCAGCGCGACCACGGGGAGCCTCTTCTTCAGCTCGGTCATGGAACTCCAGCCCTGCGCCTTGTGCTGGTACCAGCGCATCGCCCTCTTCCCGCTCGTCCTGGTCCTGGCGGTGGGGCTCTTTCCGTTCGATGGCCGCGCGGTCCGTTACGCCCTTCCGCTCGCCCTGGCCGGCTGGCTCGTCGCCGGCTACCACAACCTCGTCTACCTCGGCTTCATCCCGGAGCGCCTGCAGCCCTGTAGCCAGGGGGTCTCGTGCTCAGACAAGAATCTGGATCTGTTCGGCTTCGTGTCGATTCCCCTGCTGTCGTGGCTCGGCTTCTCGGCCATCGTCGCCCTCCTCGTCGTCCTCCACCGGAGATCCTCCCAGTGAACAAGCAGCGGCTCGTCTTCGCGGCGTCAGTGGTTGCTCTGGTCGCGGTCTTCGCGCTCGGCTCCACGCTCTACCAACAGCAGCGGGCGACCCAGCTCGGCTTCCTCGCGCAGAAGAGCTTCACCACCTTCGTCAGACCGCACTCGCAGGTGATGGGTTCGCCGGACGCGAAGGTCTACCTCGTCGAGTTCACCGATCCGGCCTGCGAGACCTGCGCCGCCTTCTCCCCGATGGTGAAGCAGTTCGTCGCCGCGCACCCGGACAAGATCCAACTCGTCGTGCGCTATGCACCGTTCCATCACGGTTCCGACGCCGTGGTCCGGCTGCTCCACGCTTCGACCCTGCAAGGCAAGTTCTGGGAGACCCTGGACGTCATGTACAAGACCCAGCCGTCCTGGGCGAGCCATCACCAGCCGCAGCCTGAGCTGCTCTGGGGTTTCCTCGCCGAGGCAGGGCTCGACATGGAGCGGCTGAAGCAGGGCATGCAGGATCCCGAGATCGCGAAGGTCGTCGAGCAGGATCTGGCCGATGCCCGCACCCTCGGCGTGACCAAGACCCCCGGGTTCTTCGTCAACGGCAAGCCCCTCGTCACCTTCGGCGCCAGGGAGCTCGAACAGCTCGTCCAGGCGGAACTCGCAGCGAGCTACCCGAACTGACCCGAGCCTCGAGGAAGGCACCCCGCCGGCGTTCACCCCGCTTCCGTGACCGCCATCGGCAGCGCGAAGTGGAAAGTCGAGCCCTGGCCCGGCTCGCTCTCGGCCCAGATCCGGCCGCCGTGGGCCTCGATCATCAGCCGGGTGCTGTAGAGCCCGAGCCCGATCCCCCGGGTCTGTCCCGCGGTGGACCCGCGGAAGAACCGCTGGAACAGCCTGGGCAGCTCGTCTGCCGGAACTCCCACCCCCCGGTCGCTGACCGAGACCACCGCCTCGTCGCCCTGCCGCTCGACTGCGATCGTCACCGGGTCGCCCGAGAACTTGAACGCGTTCGAGAGCAGGTTCTGGAACGCGCGCTCGAGGCGGCCGGGGTCGGCCGAGACCTTCAGCTGCCCGGGCCCCGCCGAGATGCGGACCCGGTCGCGCTCCTCGGGAGGACTGGCGCGCACCGAGTTGGCGACCCACTCGCGCAGGTCGAGGCTCGAGCGGTCCAGCTTCACCGCTCCGGTCTCGAGGAAGCTGGTCTCGAGCAGCTCCTCGATCAGCGCGTTGATCTGTCTGGCATTGCCGAGCAACTGGCCGAGCGCGGCGTGCTCCTCGGTCAGCCCCTTCTTCTCCACCCGGCGCTGCAGCGTCGACGCGCGCAGCATCAGCGCGTTGAGCGGGTTGCGCAGGTCGTGGGTGATCAGGTGGAGGACCTGATCGCGATGCAGCTCGGCGGCCTTTCGATCGCTGACATCGAGCGCGATCTCCATCCGCACCAGCCGGCCGTCCCACCAGCGGATCGCCCGGTCGGTGCAGAGGAACCAGCGCTGGGTCACCGTGTTCTGGAATTCCCAGACCACCGGCGGGGTCGGCATCCCATCCACCACCAGCCGGTGGTTGGTGCAGAAGGTACAGGGGCGGCTCTGGCCGGTCTGCAGCACCTGGAAGCAGCGCTTGCCGAGGATGTCGCCGCCGAACAGCTTCGCGGTGTACGGGTTGACGAACAGCAGCTCGTAGGTCTCGAGATCCGCGACGTAGACGATCGCGTTGATCGACTCGACGATCGAGACCAGCGAGGTGAACTGCTCGAGCAGCGCCTGGTGGGCGGTGTGGCCCGGGGCGAGCAGCTCGAAGGCGGCGCCCTCTTCCTGCTGCACCTGCTTGAACACCTCGCAGCCCGTGCACGAGACGCGAGTCGACTGGGCGTCGTTTCCGGTGGGGCTGGTGCAGTAGGTCCCCGCCACCGACCAGCAGATCCGCCCTCCGCCCAGGCCCCGGTTCGGTCCGGGAGTGGCGACGTCCACCCCCGCCGGGCAGATCCCCTGCTGGCGCGCGTTGCTGCCGCCCGCCTGACGTCCACAGTG
>JAGSPQ010000372.1 GCA_018262385.1 Myxococcaceae bacterium
GCAGCTTCACCCCGCCGTGGTAGGTGATGATCACGTTGGTCGGGCTGACGTCGCGGTGCACCACCTTCAGCCACTCGCCCCGATCGCCCTTCAGATCGTGCGCGTAGTCGAGCGCCTCGAGCACCTGCATCGCCACCCGCAGCACCGAGCCGGCGGGAATCGGCCGCTTGTCGAGCGTGGCCCGCTTCACCAGCCGGTTGAGCGACTCGCCCGGCACGTACTCCATCACGATGTGAAAGCTGCCGTCGTGATCCCCCAGCTCGAACGCCTGGGCGATGTTCGGATGCGACAGCCGCGCCGCCAGCCGCCCTTCGTCGAGGAACATCGCGATGAACTTCTCGGTCTGCTGCAGCCCCGGCAGCACCCGCTTGATCACCACCAGCTTGGCGAACCCCTTCGGCCCCTCGTGGCGGGCGAGGTAGACCTCGGCCATCCCGCCCACCGCCAGGCGGCGCACCACGGTGTAGCGGCCAATCCGCTCACCGGGCAGCACCTCGCTCGGGGGGCTGGAGCCCATTCCTCGAAAGCGGCTCCTTTCCTACGGCTCGGCCGGGCTGCCGCTGCTCTGCGGATCCCGGAACGGGCGGAGGATGAAGTCGCCGGGCTGCGAGCCGCCGTCGGGCAGGGCCAGGTTTCCGTTCTGGTCGGTGTCGAGCCCGTTGCCCTTCTCGGCGTCGAGGCCGCCGTCGAACATCGAGGACACCGTCGCGCCCGGCGTCGCCTTCCGCTCGAAGGTGGTGGTGAAGTTCGGGGTGATCGGCGTCTTCGCGCCGCCCTCGGGTGAGTCGGCGGCCGTGCCATAGCCGAGCCGATCGACCTCCTCCGGATCCACCTTCGCCGTCGACACGTCCTGGGTCCCGAGCCGCACGTGGCCCGAGTCACCCGCCAGCCCGAGGTCGATCGTCAGCCGCAAGTCCGGCACCACCGTGCCGTTGTAGCTCCTCGAGGCGACGAGGAAATAGCCGCGCGAGGGGATGCTGGTGCCCACCGGCAGCACCGCCTTGTCCGAGAAGGTGGGCCCGGTCGCGCTCTTGTACTGGAGCTTCCAGCCGCTGACGTCCACCGCGACCGCGGTCGGGTTGTAGAGCTCGATGAACTCGTCGCTGTTGGCCGCCGCGGTGCCGCCGTCGGAGGGGGCCCCGCGCACTGCCACTTCGGAAATCACCAGGTGGTTGGTGCTGACCGCCTGCATCGAGATCGCGGTGCTCTTCATCACCGAGCCCAAGGTCGCCGTGACCGAGCCATTGCCGGTGCCCTGCGGGTCGGCGGTGAAGTCGAAGCTGACCTCGACCATGTCGGCCGGCACCGTCACCGTCACCGGGGTGGTGCCGAAGCCCGCCGGGGTGACGGCGATCGAGATCACCGTGGCGGTGGTCGAAGGAATGTCGAGCCGGGCCGTCAGCGTCACCTTCCCACCGGGCGCGACGTTGGCCGCCGCGGGAGCGAGCGCGGTCAGGGTGGACAGCTCGGTGAGCCCGAGCACCCGCACCGCCGCCGACTTCGAGGAGATGCCGATCGAAGCGGTCACCCCCGCGTCGCCCTGCAGCACGCCAGTGAGCGGAATCGGAGCGGTGAGGCTGCCGGTGGGGACGATGATCAACCCGCCGTCGCCGATCAACAGGTTGGCGATGCTCGAGGACTGCACGTCCACCGCGACGTCGCTGGTCCAGACGTTGGTCAGCCGCACCGCGAGCGGCGCCGGCAGCGAGGCCGTCGCGCCCTCCCGGATGAAGCCCTGCGCCGGCTCGACCGCCGCCACCAGCGGAGGCCCGGCGACGATGTCCGCAGCGTTGCGCGGCTCGACCTTCATGTTGCTGTTGCGGAAGTTGAGCAGCCCGGTGATCGAGGTGAACTGCTGGCCCACCACCGGAGCGGTCGGCGGCCGGAAGAGCAGATCGTCGATCCGCAGCCCGCCGGTCACTTCGAACTCGTTGGTCGGCAGCGGGTCCTGCGCCCCCGGAACGGGTGCGGTGTCAGTGACGGTGACGGCGTTGACCTTCACCAGCACCGCCTCCAGCTGCTGCGCCGTGCCGCCGTCGGTCGCGATGTCGGCCGGGTTGGCCACCAGCGTCGGCGCCGGCAGCGGATTGCCGGTGGTGATCGTCGCCGTACCGCCGTCAGCCCCGACCGGCAGCACCACCTGCGCCAGCTCGAGCTGCCCGAAGTAGTTGGTCGGCACCGCGCTGGTGACGTTGATCCGGTCACCGGCGACCAGGCCCGAGCCCGGCTTGTAGGCGAAGACCGCCGAGTAGTTGGCGGTGGTGTAGCCAGTCTCCGACTCGTGCACCTGGAGGAAGAAGCCGCTGGTGTGCACCGCCGTCACCAGCACGTTGCCGAGCGAGACGGCCTGCCCGAGCAGCCCGCCGGCCGGATTCTTCACCGTGTAGATGGTCGCCGGGCACGCCTGCGCGCCGGGGTTGGGAGCCGCGCACGCATCGCACACGTCGCCCTTGAGGTCGCCGTCGGTATCGGTCTGGGCCGGGTTGGCATCGGCCGGGCAGTTGTCGACCGCATTGAGCACCCCGTCGCCGTCCGAGTCGTTCGGGTTGAGCGTCGCGCAGGCGGTGCTGTTGGCGTTGAGCGGGCACACGTCGCAGGGGTCGCCCTTGCCGTCGCCGTCCTGGTCCGCCTGCTTCCCGTTGTCCATCGGGCGCACCGGGTTGAAGACGTCGGGGCAATTGTCGGTCGCGTTTGCGATCCCGTCGCCGTCGAGGTCTCCGCTGGAGACCGCGGTGTAGGTGGTCGAGCCGTTCTTCGAGTTGCGCGAGGCGCGCACCGGGTCACAGCTGGGCTCGTTCGCCGGCGGGCCGCAGAAGAAGAGCGGGTAGAGGGTGGCGTTCGCCGCCTGCAGCTCGGAGAGCGAGCGCGCCGGGACGGTGGCGGACGACGGGGTGGTGAACTCGCTCCTGGTGCAGATCGACTTGAGCACGCCGCACACGTCGAGCGTCTCGCACATGCTCGCGGTGTCGAACGCGGTGACGATCGGCGCGTCGCCGTAGAGCACCTTGCCGCCGCGCATCGTCATCACCACGTCCGCCGGGTCGGCGTCGATCACGCTGCGGTGGGTCTTGGTCCCCTGCTGGCGGTAGATCGCCAGGTCCGCCACCTTCCCGACCTGGATCCGGCCCAGCTTCTCGCCGACCTGGGTGACGTCGGCCGCGGCCGAGGTCGCCATCCGCCACAGCTGCTCGTCGCTCAGCAGGCGGTTGAACCGCACTTCGTTGAGGCTCGCCGCGCACTTCAGCTCGCGCAGCATGTTCATCGAGCCCGAGATCACCCAGTCCATTCCGAGCGCGACGTTGACGCCCATCCGCACGTAGGTCGGCACCGAGGCGGTGTCGCCGTAGAGGCTGACGTTGCTGCGCGGGCTCCAGATCAGCCCGCTGCGCTTGAGCGCCAGCAGGCCGATGTCGCTCGCCTTCACCCCGATGCCGTGGACGATCGAGGTCCGCGGCCCGAGCAGGTCCTGCCCTCCGCCGGTGGCCGCCGAGACACAGCGGAACTCGTTGGTCGCCGAGGCCTCGATCCCTTCCGAGACGTGGGGCAGGTAGGCGGCCGCGGTGGGGATGTCGGCCGGAGTGTCGATGCCCGGGTAGGCGCAGCCGGTGGTCAGCTCGGTGCCCGAGGTGTCGCCCAGCGGGAAGGTCTGGGAGTTGACCGCGCCTTCGCCCAGCCCTTCCTGGCCACCGGTGCTGTCGAGGTTGCGCATCATCCCGCCGTTGCCGGCGGTCGAGAACTGGGCCGCGGTGATCACCGAGGTGGTGCCGCTCATGATCTGGCGGACCTCGCTCCAGCGCAGGTTGGCGGCGGTGATCCCCGACTGGGCGGAGATCTTGGTGTGGTTGTCGTGTCCGGCACCTCCGACCCGCCAGTCATGGCGGTGCTCGTAGCGCTCGTCCGCCGCGGCGGCGGTCGGCACGTAGGGGACCCGCCCGAAGGTCATGTGATCGTGGGTGTTGATCAACCCGGGCGACAGCACGCCCTTCGGGCAGACGATCTTGGTCGCGGTCGAAGCGCCGGCGGTGGCCGAGCAGTCACAACCGACGCAGGTGATGTTGCCCGCCGCGTTCACCAGCACCTGGCCACCGAGGTAGGTCTTGTCCGTGGCGAGCACCACGCCAGTGAACAGCTTGTTGCCGTCGCCGGGGGTGAGGGTGCAGGTGCCCGCATCCGGAGCGGCCGGGACGTTCGGACAGGTGACGGAAGGCGTGGCGGTCAGCTGGCAGGTCGGCTCACAGCCGTCGAGCGCGACCTGGTTGCCGTCGTCGCACTCTTCGGTTCCTTCCCGGGTGGTGTTGCCGCAGGTCTGCGGGCTGACGGTGCAGGTGGTGGGCTCGCAGCCGTCGTTCGGAATCTGGTTGCCGTCGTCGCACGCTTCGGAGCCGTCGATCGTCCCGTTGCCGCACACCGGGCCGCCGCCTCCTCCGCCACCGCCGCCGACTCCACCGCCGACCCCGGCTCCTCCTCCTCCCCCGGTGCCGCCGTCGTTGCTCCCCAGCACGCAGCCCGGCTCGCAGCCGTCGCCGCTGATCGCGTTGCCGTCATCGCACTGCTCGTCGGCGGCCTTCACCCCATCGCCACAGACCGAACGGGAGGGGCAACCAAACAGGCACACGCTCAGTGCCGCGAGCGCGAGGGGGGCCAGAAGCTGTCGATTCATAGGAGTGGTGCGACGGGGAGAGGGGCGGCCGAACGGCGGCGGACTCTACCCACCCCTCGCTGGTAAGAGCGAGCCATGACCGACCGGCGCCGCGAAAAGCTGCTGCCGATTCCCCGCTGGCCCACCGCCGCGGAGGCCGGGGCCTCGCGCTGGTTTTCTCCGGTGCGGCTGGGGCCGATTGAAGCCGCCACCCGAACCTGGATTCCGGCGATGGTGCCGTGGCGCGCCACCGCCGACGGCTTCGTCACCGACGCGGTGTGCGACTGGTACGCCCGCTTCGCCGCCGGGCGGCCGGGGGTGCTGGTGGTGGAGGCGACCGGGATCCGCGACGTGCCCTCCGGGCCGCTGCTGCGGGCGGGACACGATCGGTTCGTCCCCGGGCTG
>JAGSPQ010000013.1 GCA_018262385.1 Myxococcaceae bacterium
ACCAACCTCGCCGGGGTCGAGCTGGCGACGGTGATGGAGCAGGTCCCCGCCGCCGCGCCGGAAGCAGGCCGCACCGAAGAGGTCGAGGTGCGCTGCCGCACCGGCCAGTCGGTCAACCTCACCTTCAGCCGCCGGGGCGAGACGGTGGCGGTGGTCGCGCGCGGGCTGTCGCCGGTGGGAGACTCGCTCGCCGCCGCCGGCCGGGCGCTGATCGAGCAGGCCCGGGTCGAGTCGGTGCTGCTCGAGCTGGGTCGCAACGTCGCCGGGGCCACCAGTGAAGAGGAGCTGGTCGCCACCGTCGCCCGCGGAGTGAAGCGGCTGTTCCCCGGCCGGACCTTCTGCGTGCGGATCACCGACCCGCGGACGCTCGCGCTCACCTCGCTCTACGCCGAGGGGCGGATGCGCGAGGGCACCCGGGACGTCATCTGGCTCAAGTCGTCGGCGGTCGAGAAGACGCACCTGGAGACCCGCGGCCTTCCGCCTGACCGGGTCAAGCTGACCCCGACCGAGATCCCGCTCATCTTCCACGGCAGCGTCCGCGGGCTCTGTGCGCCGCTGGTCGCCTCGGGCCAGCTGTTCGGAGCGGTGAACGTCGAGTACCCGGCGGGGCTGTCGGCCGACCTGGTCAGCGACGAGCGGGTGCTGATCCAGCTGGCCAACCAGGTCTCGGTGGCGGTGCGAAACGCCAAGCTGATCGACGAGCTGACCTTCGTGCGCAAGTACCTCGAGGAGCTGCTCGAGCATGCCAACGCGCTGATCCTGGTGGTGAACCGCGAGCGCAAGGTGGTGGTCTTCAACCGGGCGCTGACCAACATCACCAGCTTCAGCAAGCCCGAGGTGCTCGGCCAGGATCTGTTGGCCTTCGTGCCCGAGGGTGAACGGCTGAAGGTGATGCGGGTGATGGCGGCGTCGCTGAAGGGCGAGGCGGTGTCGAGCTTCGAGACCCGGGTCACCGCGCGCGACGGCAACGAGGTGAAGGTGGCGTTCGCGACCTCGGCGGTGATGACCCAGCAGGGAGAGGTCGAGGGGGTGATCGCGATCGGCCAGGACCTTCGCCTCGCTCGGGCAGCTGGCCGCCAGCGTGGTCCACGAGATCAACAACCCGATGACCGCGGTGTCGACCTACGCCGACGCGCTGCTCAAGCGCTCGCTCGGCCAGCCGCAGGCGGACGCCGCCGACCAGGAGAAGTACCGGAAGATCTCGGACAACGCCGATCGGGTGCTGCGGTTCACCCGCGACCTGGTCAGCTATGCCCGGCCGGCGAAGGAGAAGCCCGAAGAGGTGGATCTCAACGCTGCGGTCGAGCGGGCGATCGGCTTTTGCGATCATGTGCTCCAGAAGCACGGGGTGAAGCTCGACCGGCAGTTCGGTGAGCTGCCCCACTTCCTCGCGGTGCGGCAGAACCTGGTCCAGGTGTTCGTCAACCTGATCACCAACGCCTGCCACGCCACCCCGATCGGAGGAGTGGTGACGATCGTCACCCGTCTGGAGGGCGCCCACGTGCTGGCCTCGGTGAGCGACACCGGCAGCGGGATCACGCTCGAGGTGCAGTCGAAGATCTTCGAGCCGTTCTTCACCACCAAGCCCGACGGGAAGGGCACCGGGCTGGGGCTGTCGATCGTGCAGGGCATCGCCGAGAACCACGGCGGGACGATCACCGTCGAGAGCGTGGTGGGGGCGGGAACCACCTTCACCTTGCGCCTGCCGGTAGTCACCACGACGGAGGGTTGAGCGTCTGGCTCAGCCGTCCGACTCGTCCAGCTCGCGCGCGAACTCTTCCTTCGTCACCAGCCCCTTGCGCGCCAGCACCCGCATCAGCGCCCAGAACTTCTTCTCCAGCTTCTCGACCGCCTCGGCCTCCACCGGAGTGCCGAACAGGAACGCGAGGTCATCCTTCAGCGCCGCCTTGCGGGCCTCGGGCGGGAGCTCCTCGCCGAGGACGATGTCGCCCACCTCTTCCACTGGCGCGCTCACCACCCGCACCACCCCCGGCTTCACCGCCGCCGCCGGCCGGCCCGGCTCGCCCTGACCCTTGTGGTAGTAGCGGAGGATCGCCCCCCGAATCTCCGACAGCGCCGCCAGCCGCACCCCCACCGTCAGCCCGGTGGTGAACTCGATCTGCTGAATGGCAGGGGTGTTGAGCGGGTCCGCCATCGCCACCAGCAGCTGCTTTCGCTCGCCCCGGCGATCCAGCCCATAGGGGAAGAGGTCGTTCTGCTCGCAGAAGCGGGGCCGCAGCATGTGCACCGCGCTCCAGTCGGGCGGCTGATCCAGCTTCACCAGCGCAATCCCCAGCGCCTCGGAGAGCGCCGAGCACAGCAGCTCCTCGGTCAGGTAGCCCTTCTGCACGAGCAGCACCCCCAGCCGCTGCTGGGTCTGCTTCTGCGCGGCAAGACACGCATCGAGTTGGGGTTGGGTCACCGCGCCCCTCTCGAGCAGCAGCTCTCCCAGTCGCTTCCGGGCCATTTTCGGGTCAGGTCCTACTTCGTTCCGGCATGTCCTACATCGTCGCTGATCATTCGTCGTTCAACGAGGTCTGAAGATTGACACCCATTTTTTCCGCTGGGTAGAGTCCGCCGTCTTTTTGGGGAACAGTCCAAAATCCTGATCCATCCGCTACAGCATGGGCAGGTACGGAAGCCATGACGGCTCCCAGTAACTTGGAGGCAACACCGCAATGAACTTTGGGAATCTCAGCCTGCTGGCCGCCGAAGCCGCGCATGGTGGTGGTGAAGGTGGAGTGTTCGATCTGATCGCCAGCCGCTGGACCAAGGGCGGGGCGGGTATGTACCCGATCGCTCTCTGTCTGATCATCGCTGCCGCGATCGTGATTGAGCGCGCGATCGTTCTCTACTTCACCGCGTCCATCAACAAGGACGGCTTCCTTCGCGGCCTGAAGAAGCACATCTACGCGGGCGACCTCGACAAGGCGATCAACTACGTCGCCGGTCAGAAGCCGACCCCGCTCACCAACGTGATCAAGTCCGGGCTGATGAACGTCCCGAAGGGCGAGGAAGAAGTGCAGGCCGCGCTCGACGAGGCTGCCCTCCGCGAGAACCCGAAGCTCGAGGCCCGCACCGGCTACCTGGCGATGCTCGGTAACGCCGCAATGCTCGCCGGTCTGCTCGGAACCGTGAACGGCCTCATCGGCTGCTTCGAAGCGGTGGCGAACGTCAACCCGGCCGACAAGGCGACCATTCTTGCGGCAGGTATTTCTGAAGCAATGAACTGCACCCTGTTCGGACTGCTGACCGCAATTCCGGCCCTCGTCTTCTTCTCGGTGCTCAACGGCCGCACCCAGAGCCTGATCAACGACATCAACGAGACCTCGGTCGCGGTGCTCAACCTGGTCGTCAGCAACAAGGACAAGTTCAAGAACGTGTCCGTGCCGGCCCAGCAGGAAGAGTAAGCGGTTCGCACCCCTTCGGGCCCCGGTGATGGAACCGGGGACGAAGGGATGATGTCGGTACGACCAACCTTTACGCGTCACGGAGTCAAGCATGGCCGGTGGTATGGACCTCGGAGTCAGCAAGGGCGGCAAGAAGGCGCTCGACGCTGCCATCAACCTCGTTCCGTTCATCGATCTGATGGCGGTGACGATCAGCTTCCTCATCATGACCGCGGTGTGGACGCAGATCGGCCGGCTGCAGGTCTCTCAGTCCGGAGGCCCGTCGAGTGACGAGCAGAAGGAAGACACCAAGACGGTGCCGGTGACGCTGCTGATCACCGACAAGGAGCTCAAGCTCACCGTCGGCGGCTCGGTGTACGACCCGATGCCCTTCGTGCGTGACGCCAAGGGCCGGCTCGACCTGCAGAAGCTGAAGGACAAGATCAAGGAAGTGCGCACCAACCTCCCCGATCAGCAGTCGATCACTCTGCAGACCGAGGACGCGGTGAAGTACGACGACCTGGTGAAGATCATCGACGAGTGCATTGGTGCTGGGCTGCCCTCGATTCAAGTTTCCCCGGCGATGGGCTGAAGGCGACCGACCAATGATCAAGATTCCAGGCAAGCGCGTCGGAAAGCGGCTCGAGCACAGCAAGGTGTTCGGCAATCACCTCCACCACAAGATCCCGTCGAACGCCGACCTGCTCATCACTCCGCTGGTCGACATGTTCGTGATCATCGTGCTCTTCCTGATCGCGAACTTCTCCGCGACCGGCGACGTGCTGATGATGAGCAAGGACATCGTCCTGCCCGAGGCGAACAACGTGCAGGACGTTCAGCTCGTCCCGGTGGTGATGGTCTCGATGGAGCAGGTCTCGGTCTCCGGCACGGTGATTGGCCGGGTCGACGACCTCACCCGCGAGGAGTACCTCAACATCCCCGCGCTGGAAGAGAAGCTGCGCGACATGAAGAAGCAGTTCGAAGACCTTCACTCCTACGCGAAGGACTCCGAGGGCGGCTTCAAGGGCGACATCAACATCCAGGCCCACAAGGAAGTTCAGTTCAAGATCATCAAGCGGGTGATGTTCAGCTGCGCGTCGGCTGGCTACAACAACATCAACTTCGCCACGATGCAGCTGGGCTCGAACAAGCCCGCCGGCGAGACCGCCGCCGCCACGCCGTAGTTTTCCCGGCGCGCGCTTTCGCATTCCCGGCCCCGGTGCTCTTTTCTACAGAGCGCCGGGGTTCTTGTTTGGGGCGGCGCGTGCTAGCTGCGCAGGTAAATGATGCAACTCTTCCATGACCTGATTGACCTGATCCGCAACCCCGGCGCGATCATCGCCTGGGGCTATCCCGGCCTGGCGCTGGTGATCTTCCTCGAGACCGGCGCGCTGGTGTTCTTCCTCCCGGGCGACTCGCTGCTGGTGACCGCCGGGCTGTACGCGGGCACCGACAAGGGGCTGTCGATCCTGCTGCTCAACCTGATCCTGATCCCGTGCGCGATCATCGGCGACGCGACCAGCTACATGATCGGCAAGCGCATGGGCCCGATGCTGTTCAAGCGGCCCGAGTCGCGCTTCTTCAAGCCCAAGCACATCCAGGCAGCGAAGGAGTTCTACGAGCGGCACGGGGGCAAGGCGATCATCATCGCCCGCTTCATGCCGCTGGTTCGCACCTTCGTCCCGGTGGTGGCGGGCGCGGCGCTGATGCCCTACCGCCGCTTCGCCGCCTTCAACGTGATCGGGGGCGCCAGCTGGGTGCTGTCGATGACCCTGCTCGGCTACCTGCTCGGAGCGCAGTGGCCCGACGCCGGCAAGCACATCGAGAAGGTGATCATCGTGATCGTCTTCGTCTCGATTCTTCCGGGGATCATCGGCTGGTGGAAGAACCGCAACAAGCCGGCGGTGGCGATCGGCGCCGAGCCCGCGCCGGCCACCGAGAAGTCGGCCTGAGTCCGCTGGAGAAAGCGCAGGCCGCGGCGGGGAGGCTGAAGGTCTTTCCTCTCCCCTCGGTGGTGCTCTTTCCCTGGGCCGCGGTGCCGCTGCACATCTTCGAGCCCCGCTACCGGGCGATGGTGCAGGACGCGCTGCAGGCTGACGGCATCTTCGCGATGGCCCAGCTGGCGCTCGGCTGGGAGCAGCAGTACGGCGGCAGCCCCGAGCTGCTGCCGATGATGTGCGTCGGCACCATTTCCCGGCACGAGCTGCTCGACGACGGGAAGTTCAACCTCGTGCTCACCGGGGTGAGCCGGGCGCGGCTGATCCAGGAGTGGCCCGAAGCGCAGGGCCGGCTGTACCGCGAGGTGGAAGCCGAGCTGCTGCCGGATCCCGACTTCGACGGCCCGGAAGAAGCGCAGCTGCGGCAGGCCGTGGTGGAGCTGACCTCGCGGCTGCCGGTGGAGGTGGCGGCCCGGCTGACCAGGGTCACCTCGCGGCTGCGCGGCGGAGCGTTCGTTGACGTCCTCACCAGCACCCTGGTCAGCGACCTCCCCCGGCGCTACGCGCTGCTGTGCGAGCTGGACGTGAAGAAGCGGATGCAGCGGCTGCTCGAGGAGGTCTCCGGGGTGATGACCCGCCTGCGGCCGGCGCGCACCGACGGCTTCGTCAACTGACCTCCCGCCGGGCGTCACCGGCATGGTGGGCCCAGGTTTCGCTGGTAGGGTCCGGCCCATGCGACTGGTCAAAATCGCGCTGGGAAACCTCAACACCACCGTCGGCTCGTTCAGCTCGAACGTCGATCGGCTGCTGGCGATGGCGAAGCAGATGGTCGCCGCCCAGGTCACCGTCGGGGTGTTCCCCGAGCAGGTGGTCGGCGGCTATCCGCCCGAGGATCTGATCCAGTGGCAGGCGTTCGTCGATCGCCAGTGGGTCGAGCTCAACCGCTTCGCCGAGGAGACGAAGGCGACGCCGACGGTCTTCGTGGTCGGGGTGGCGGTGGCGCACCAGGGCCTTCGCTACAACTGCGCGGCGATCATCGCCGGCGGCAAGGTGCGGGGGCTGGTGCCGAAGGAGAAGCTGCCCACCTACAACATCTTCTACGAGGGGCGGACCTTCGCCCGCGGCTGCGCGGGGATGGCGGCGGTGCACAGCTCGGGGACGCCGCTGGGAGACTTCCTCTTCGGCTTCGACTTCGGAGTGCTGGGCGCCGAGGTCTGCGAGGACCTGTGGAGCGCGGACGGCCCGATGCGCCGGCGCGCGTACTCCGGCGCGGAGCTGATGATCAACGTCTCTGCCTCTCCGTTTCGAATCGGGGTCGACGGCACCCGCCGCGAGCTGGTGGCGACCCGGGCTGGAGACCACCAGTGCACCATCGCCTACGCCAACGCGGTGGGCTCCAACGACGGGTTGATCTTCGACGGCGGCGGCTTCGTCAACCAGAACGGGAAGTGGATCGTCGAGGCGCCGCGGTTCAAGGAAGGCTGGACCCCGGCGGTGGTGGATCTGGATCGCACCTGCCGGCTGCGCACCGAGAACAGCACCTGGCGCTCGGATCGCGAGCAGTGGGCGGCCGGCCAGTCCCCGGTGACCACGATTGCGGTGAAGGACTTCGCCACCCAGCGCGGGCAGCTGACGTACCCGGTGCCGGCCAACCAGAGCTTCTTCCTGCCGGGGGCGGAGACCCGGCGCACCGGGCGGCAGGCGCTGTGCGAGGACCTGCTCGACGCGCTCTCGCTCGGCATCGGCGACTACTACGAGAAGACCCGCGCCTTCAGCCGGATTGGCATCGCGCTCTCGGGGGGAAGGGACTCGCTGCTGACGCTGTTGATCGCCTACCGCTACGCCCAGCGCGCCCGCCCGGCCGACCCCGGCTCGCTGATCGAAACCTTCTACATGCCGACCCGCTTCTCTTCCGCAGGCACCGCCGACGCCGCCGCGACGATCGCCAAAGAGCTGGGAGTGGCGTTCACGGTGGTGAGCATCGACGAGGCGTTCGAGCGCGAGATGGAGGCGACGAAGCAGATGCTCGGCCCCGACCAGGAGCTGACCCCGGTGACCCGGCAGAACGTGCAGGCCCGGCTGCGCGCGCAGCGGATGTGGAACTGGGCCAACACCTCCGGGGGGCTGTTCCTCCAGACCGGCAACATGTCGGAGAAAGCGGTCGGCTACACCACGGTGGGCGGGGACCTGATGGGCGCGCTGGCGGTGATCGCCAATGTGCCGAAGACGGTGGTGATGTACCTGCTCGACTACCTCTACGAGCAGCACCCCTACGAAGGGATCCAGAAGGTGATCGCCCGCCCGGCGGGGCCGGAGCTGGCGCCCAACCAGGTGGGAGAAGACGAGCTGATGCCGTTCGTGGTGCTCGACGCCTGCTTTCACCTCTTTGCCGGCGAGAAGCTCGCGCCTGCCGAGGTCAGATTTGCACTCGGCGCGATGTTCCCCGAGATTGCGGGACACAAGCTCGACGACTGGGTCCAGAAGTTCGTGCGGCTGTTTTTGCAGAGCATCTACAAGTGGGTGCAATCGCCTCTGTCGTTGCACGTCGGGAACCTGGACCTCGATCGTGAGAGGGCTTTACAGCTGCCGGTAGTGACCCGAAACGAGTGGTAAGGATGGGTGGATGAAACACCGCCAGCCACGTCGGCTGCATTGGGCGCTGCTGGCGTCGGTGTTTCTGCACGCCTTGCTGATCAGCTGGGTGGTGCGGTCGGCGGCTGATCCGGGCCTGGCGAGGAAGGGCCCGGCTCCGATCGAGATGGAGCTGGTGATGGTGACCCCGCCGGCGCCGGTGCCCGCTCCGGTGGCCCCGCCGGTCGCACCCGCGCCTTCGGCCAGGCCGACCGGGAAGTCGAAGCAGGCTCAGGCGAAGCAGCCGGCGGCGCCGGCCGGGCCGACGGCGCCCGAGCAGGTGGCGACCGCGCCCTCCGCTCCGGTGGGGGAGCAGGCCGACTCGCCCCGGCAGAGCTCGCCCTTCCTCGTGCCGCGGGTGGGGACGCTGATGCCCGGGCTGGGCACCGGCGCCTACGAGCACGAGGCGCCGGGCCGCACCGTGAGCAACGGGCCGGGCGAAGAGCCGGACGAGGTGGCGGTGCGCGAGTACGTCGCCGAGCGCGCCGAGAAGCGGCTCAATGACCAGATTGGCGACATGCTGGCGAAGGCGCAGCGGGACAACGGGCTGGTCGCTCCGTACTTCACCCACCTGCAGGCCGACCTGCTCGAAGGCTTCAAGGGCGTGCCGGTGAAGCTGAGCAAGCGGAGCACGGCGAAGATGCTCAAGGAGGAGGTGGTCGACACGTACACCGATCCGGCCGAGCGGTTCGCGAAGACCGGGAGCCCACTGGCCAACGACGAGCAGGCGCGGCAATTCTCCGAATCGTCCTTTGGCCGGACGCTGGACCGCGGAGGCATTCCGGGCGGCGACGTGCATGATCAGCGGATGCTCCAGGCGGGGCTGCAGTCGATGGCGTTCACCGCGGTGATCAAGGACTCGGCGTCGCGGCCGCGGCTGAAGACGGTGCTGATGCTCCGCCAGGATGGTGATGGCGCGCTGGCCGAGGCGACGGTGATCGAGCGCTCGGGCGACTCGGAGTTCGACGAGTTCGTGCTCCACCTCTCGCGCAAGGTGGTGCGCGATCAGGGCGACACCTCGGAGAAGGGCGGCGCGCCGAACGCGCTCGGGTGGTCGTCGGTCTGGCAGTTCACCTGGGAGCCTCCGGAAGTGAAGGTGAAGCTGCTGCGGGTGCTCAAGCCGGACAAAGGACCCGCGCTGCAGTGAAGCGCCGACTCAAATGGGCGCTGGTGCTGTCGCTGGTGGTTCACTCGGGGTTGCTGCTGGTGTGGAGGCGGGGACCCGCGCGGCGGCCGGCCGCACCGCAGCCGCCGGCGACCGAGCTGGTGGTGGTCGAGATCCCCACGCCCGAGGAGTCGAAGCCGGGGGCGCCCGTGGCGAAGCCGCCCGCGGGGAAGGTGCCCGCGCCGGTCGCGAAGGCTCCGCCGGCGAAGGTGCGCGAGCGCGCGCCGGTGGTGAAGGCGCCGCCGGTGAAGTCGCCCCCGGCGAAGGACGAGATCGCCGAGCCGAAGGTGGCCCAGGCTCAGTCCGCGGTGCTCGAGGGCTCACCGCGGGGGGCGATCCTGGTCCCCCGCGACCGGGCGGTGCAGCTGCCTCCTCCCGAGGAGCAGGAGTCGAAGGGGCAGACGACCCGCAACCGGCCCGAGGAGCTTCCGGATCCGGCGGCGGTGCTCGCGTACGAAGCGGAGGTCGTGCACCAGCGGGTCGATGGATGGGCGCGGAAGGTGCTGGCGAAGACGCGGGTCGAGAACGGCGTCGTCTCGCACTACTTCCACGACCTGCGGCACCGGCTCGAGAAGGTGACCGAGGAGCCGCCCCCGTTCGTCGAGCCGTTCGGATTGAAGAGCCTGCCCCAGCACGGCAAGCAGGCGATCTCGAGCTGGTCGAACGGCGCCAGGCGCTACGGCAAGACGGGCACCGCGTACGAGGATCCGGCGGGCTACAAGGAGCTGCACGGGGTGGCGAAGTCGGAGGCCGAGCGGGGAGGAGAGCAGGCCCGGCGCTTCGCCCAGGGCACCGAGGCGGCGGCGCGCTTCCGGGACTTCGGCGACGGGCGGATGGGCGAAGAGCTGGTCGCGATCGTCGAGGTGAGGCAAGGCTCGAACGGCGCGCTCGCCGACCTGTCGCTGATCTCGCCGTCGTCGAGCGTGCGGTTCGACACCTGGGTGATGGCGCAGGCGCCGAAGGCGATCGACGGGCTGGTGGCGCCGCCGGATGCGGGAGTGGGGATTCACGCCGAAGGGATGCGCAGCGTCTGGGCGTTCAAGGGGCGCGTCACCTACAAGCGCGACCTCAAGGAGGCCGAGCTGCTCGAGGACGGCTGGTACGTCGCGCTGATGACGATCCCCGGGCTGCTCACCGGCAGCTTCGACGAGGTGACCGGGAAGATCGAGTACATCGACCTGCGGCACCCGCGCTACGAGTGCAAGGTGCAGCTGCTCGAGGTGTACTGAGCGCTCAGGCGCGAAGTGAGATCCGCGCCACGGGCTGGATGTTCAGCTCGGGGGACAGCTCCTGGTAGCTGACGACCGCGAACGGCGGATTGAACTCGAACTCGAGCAGCTTGCGGACGTAGCGGCGAATGTCGGCGGTGGTGAGGATCACCGGCTGCAGCGCCTGGCCGGAGCGCAGTCCGCTCTCTTCTTTCACCGCCTGGACGATCGACTGGGCCAGCTCGGGCTCGAGCGAGAGGTAGACCGTCCCGTCCGGGGTGGTCTGGATCGCGCTCCGAATCGATTCCTCGATCGCCGGGTCGAGCAGGTAGGTGACCAGCGTCCCGCGGTTGGGTGCGAAGCGGTGCGAGACGTAGGTGCGCATCGACGCGCGGACTTCCTCGGTCAGCTTCATCGAGGTCATCCCGACGCGCCAGTGCTCTGCGACCGCCTGAAGAATGGTGGGCAGATCCCGAATCGAGAGCTCCTCCTCGACCAGTCGCCCGAGCACCTCGGTGAGCTGGAGCAGCGAAACGACACCGGGGACGATCGCGCGCACCAGCGCCGGCGCTTCGACCGCGAGAGCGTCGAGCATGTCCTGCACCGCCTGTACCTTGACGAACGTGCGCGCGTGCCGCTTGAGCAGTGCGCCGAGGTGCTCGATCATCACCTGCTCGGCGTCGTCGATTCGGACCCCCTGGTCCTCGAGTTGGGTGGCCTCGGCCTTCGCGACCCACGCCGAAGCGCGGAAGGTCGCCGGGTGAACGGCCGGAGCGCAGTCGAACTCCCTGGACTTCAGCCGCTCGGCGCTCTCGCTCGCGAGGAACATCCCGGGCCGGGTGACGAAAGAGGCAATCGGAACTTCGCCGAACAGGATTCGATACGCGCCACCGGTGAATTTCTCGCTCTCGCGAAACTCCACCGCGGGAAAGCGGATCCCCAGCTCGAGGAACAGCCGCTGCCGCAGCTGGGCGGTCTGCGCGATCAGGGCCGCCTGCCGCGACTGAAAGTCGCTCGAGATCTCGAGGAGGATCGGTGTCAACGCGACGTACGCCGGTTCAGTTTTGACCATGGGGCCGACGATATCTGCTCGCCCAGCACCGGTGCGCGGCGAACGAGGAGCGTCCCTCGATCAGACAGTGGTAAGCCACGGTCTCAAATCGCAGGGAGAGTCCGTGATGCGCACTAAATCCTGGAGCACGTTGTTGGCGTTGGTCCTCGTTTCTTGTGCCCACACCCCGCCGGCGGAGGTGGCCGCTGCGCCCGCTCCGGCGCCGAAGCCGGCCGCCGAGCCTGCGCCCGCCGCGGCGGCTCCGCTGGTCTGCAGCAGCGACTCGCAGTGCACCGACGGGCAGCTGTGCATTCGCGGCGCCTGCGTCGACATCTCGAAGGGGCTGGCCGAGTGCCGCGACTTCCGGGTCAGCTTCGGCTTCAACTCGGTCGACTTCGACCCCGCCTCGAAGAGCGACCTCGACCGGATGGCGCGGTGCCTGCGCGCGGATCAGGCGATGCGGCTGACGATCGAGGGCAACGCCGACGAGCGGGGCACCGAGGAATACAACCTGCAGCTCAGCTCGCGCCGCGCCTCGTCGATCGAGCGGTACCTGATCGCGCTCGGCGTCACCCCCACCCAGGTGAACACGCTGAGCTACGGCGAGAACATGCCGGTCTGCCGCCAGCAGGACGAGGCGTGCTGGGCGAAGAACCGGCGGGCGGCGGTCAAGCCGACCGAGACGAAGGACCCGAAAGAGCCGAAGAAGGACGCCAAGAAGACCAAGGCGCCCTGAGCCGAGTCTCCGCGTTACTTCGCGATCAGCGCGGCCAGCGCGCGGGCGAAGACCGCTTCCTTCTCCAGCGCCGGGTCGGCCATCGCGGTGGCCTCGTCGGAGAGCAGCTTCACCGCAGCGTCGATCTGGGCGATCGCCTTCGCCTTCTCTCCTGCCGCGTGCAGCACGCACGCCTCGCGCGCGGCGAGCAGGTAGCGGGTCAGCGCCACCGCCTTCTGCGCTCCCTTCCCCGAGTAGGAGGGGGCCGCCTGCTCCGGCGCCGCCACCGCGAGCTGCTGCGACTTCGACTCTCCCGACGGCGTCTTGAAGGTGAGCGAGGCGTTCGCGATCGCCGCGCCGGCGTCCACGTCGCTCAGCTTCGCCACCAGGGCGCCGCGGGTGCGCGAGAGGAACACCGTCGCGACCGTCGACTCGACTTTGGTCGACTCCTGGGTGCCGGGGATTCCGTAGACCGCCGAGAGCGAGACCTGGTCCGCCGGCTGGAGCACGAGGTGCAGGTCGTACGCGACCGGAGTCACCAGCATGTCGAAGTCCTTGTCGAAGACCGCGCGCATCTGCGCTTCGGTGGCGAGGAAGAAGTAGTTGGCACCTCTGGCGGCGGTGACGCGGGTCACCAGCGTCTGCCCGAAGTCGAGCCCGACGCCGAACAGGCTGAGGCCGACGTTCTTCTCCGCGTTGGTCTCCAGCAGGGTGGTGAACTCGGTCGACCCGGTCGCGCCGACGTTGGGCTGCGCATCGGTCATCAGGAACACCCGGGCGCTGCGGGTGGCGTCGAGGTTCCTGGCGATCGCGTCGTAGCCGAACTTCAGGCCGCACTCGATGCAGGTGCTGCCGTCGGCCTTCAGCCGGCGAATCTGGGTCTTGAAGGCGTCCTTGTCGCTCACCGCCAGCGGCCCGATCAGCACCTGGGCGGTGTCGTCGAACCGGATCACCGTCAGCAGGTCGCCCTCGTTCAGCTGGTCGACCAGCTTCTCCGCGGCGGCCTTCACCGCCTCCATCTTCTCCGTCCCCATCGAGCCCGAGTTGTCGATCACCAGCGCGGCGTTGAGCGGGGCCCGATGGAACTTCGTCAGATCGATGTTCGAGGACATCCCGAGCTGGATCCACGCGGCGGCGTCGACCCGGGCGGTGCCGGCGGCGACGCAGAAGAGCTCGGTGCAGGTCGAGCCGTCGACGGGGAGATCGTGCTCGGCGTAGAGGCCCTCGAACGGCAGATCCACCGGCTGGGGGACGATGCCGGAGGCGACCTTCGAGCGGGCCAGCGCGATGTCCTGCGCGCCTCCCGCTCGGGCTCCGGCGCCTGCGCTCGGGCCTCCCCAGCTCGCCGCGCCGCCTCCACAGCCAAGGGCAACCACCGCGAAGAGGGCGAATGAGAGTCGGGACATCGATGCTCCTGTCTGCAAGTCCCCCGGCCCTCGAGCTCGCTGAGTCGCGCTCTGAGCAAAGGCCG
>JAGSPQ010001050.1 GCA_018262385.1 Myxococcaceae bacterium
TCCGGTTCCGTCGGTGGCCAACGCCGGGCCGAAAGGCGCCGGGTCCTCCACACCAGGCACACCGAGAGCGGCGGGCGGGTGGAGACGATCGCCGCGCCGCTGACCTCGCTGCCGCCCGGCCTGCAGGCGCTGGTGCTCGCCGCGCCGATCGCGCGGACGGTGACCGGGGAAGAGGTGAAGGCGCTGGAGAAGTTCGTCCGCGAGGGCGGCACGCTGGTCTACCTCTCACCCCGCCCGGCGCGCGCCCAGCCCGAGCTGCAGCGGTGGCTCGCGCTGTCCGACGCGCCGGCCCCGGTGCCCGGCAGCGCCCTGCTCGCGGATCTCGGCGGCCGGACGGTGGACGTCGACAGCGCGCTGCTGCCGGGGGTGAAGCAGCTGCGGGTCGCCTCCGACACCACCCTCGAGGTCGAGGCGCCCGACGCGGTGGCGATCGCCGGCAAGGCGCTCTGGGTCCGCCCGATGGGAAAGGGCCAGGTGTGGATCGGGGCCGGCGCGGATCTGGCCGAGAACCGGCGGCTCGACCTGCTCGACAACCAGCAGCTGTGGGCCAACTTGAGGCCGCTGCGGATCGGGTTCGACGAGTTCCACCACGGCGAGGCCGCGGCGCCCCGCTGGTCGGCGAACCTGTGGGCGAGCCTGCTGCAGTTCGTCTTCCTCGGCCTGCTGTTCGTCGCCGCCCGTGCCCGGCGGCTCGGCCCGGCCCGCCCCACCCCCGCCCGGGAGCACCGCTCGAGCCTCGAGTACGTCCGCTCGATCGGCGCGCTGATGCGGCGGGCGGGCGTCGAGGGCGAGCTGAAGCTGGCGCTGCGCGATCGGCTGCGGCGGCTGATGCAGGAGCGGCTGGGGATCGCGATCACCCTCGGCGCCGACGAGGCCTCGCGCATCCTCGCCGCCCAGACCGGGATCGCCCCCGACGCCTACCTGCGGCTCGATCAGCGCCTGAGCCGCCACGGCTCCGGCTTCGCCGCCGCCGCCGCCGAAGCGGCCCGGATCGAGGACGCGGTGGTGGGCCGCCACGGCTAACGGGCCGCGAGGGGAAAGGCCACCCAAAGTTTTCCGGCTGCTGGCGGCGAGTAGAGATTGTCGGGAATCGGGGCCGTGATAGGCCGCTGGTGTGGCAAACGAAGTTGCGATCGACATTCGTGACGTGAGCAAGCGGTACGGGCCGAGGTGGGCACTGGCGCGCTTGAGCTACTCGCTCCCGGTGGGCCGTTCGCTGCTGCTCACCGGTCACAACGGCTCGGGCAAGACCACCCTGCTGCGGATGATCGCCACCGCCAGCTTTCCGACCGCGGGCACCCTGCAGGTGCTCGGCAAGGACTCGCGCACCGACCGGGAAGCGATTCGCCACCAGGTCGCCCTGCTGTCGCACGCCAGCTTCCTCTACGAGGATCTCACCGCCGCGCAGAACCTGATCGTGCTCGGCCGGCTGATGGGGCTCGAAGATCCCGCGAGGGACTCCGCCGCGCTGCTCGATCGGGTCGGCCTCTCGGCCCGCACCGACAACCCGGTGCGCCAGTTCTCGGCCGGGATGCGCAAGCGGGTGGCGATCGCCCGGCTGCTGCTGAAGGCCCCGGCGCTCGCGCTGCTCGACGAGCCGTTCGGCGAGCTCGACCCGGCGGGGATCGCCCAGATGGAGGGCTTGATCGCCGAGCTGAAGGCGAAGGGCACCACCCTGGTGCTCGCCACCCACATGGTCGAGCAGGGAATCCGGCTGACCGAGACCCGGCTCCCGAGTGGCGCACCCGGGCCCGGCTCAACGCGCTGATCTTCTTCGCGCTCGCCACGCTGCTGATGTTCAACTTTGCGCTCGGCCCCGACACCGCGCTGATGCGCGCCCACGCCGCCGGCTACCTGTGGCTGGGGATCCTCTTCTCGTCGGTGCTGTCGCTGGGTGAGTCGTTCCGGATCGAGTCCGAGAACCTCTCGCTCGACGGGCTGAAGCTCGCTCCGGCCGACGCGCGGGCGATCTTCATCGGCAAGGCGCTGGGCAACACCCTGATGCTGTGGCTGCTGTCGCTGGTGCTGCTGCCGGTCACCATCGCCCTGTTCGACGTGAAGGTGACGCTCGGGATCCCGGCGCTGATCGGCATCCTGCTGATCGGCTCGCTGGCGATCAGCGCGCCCGGCACCGTCTACGCGGCGATCGCCTCCAACGCCCGGGCGCGCGACGTGCTGCTGCCGCTGCTGCTGTTTCCGATCTTGATCCCGGCGCTGCTGGGCTGCGTGAAGGCCTCGGCGCTGATCTTCGAAGGCGACCCGATGAACCAGCTGGCCTCGTGGATCCGGCTGCTGGTCGCCTTCAACGTCGTTTATTGGGCCCTGGGGTTCATCTTGTTTCCCCGCGTGATCGAGGACGACTGACATGCCGCACGAAACGCCCCTGGTATTCCTGCTCGTCGTCGTCGGCCTGATCGGGGTCCACCTCTTCGTGCCGAAGACCCGCGGCTGGGTCTGGAAGGTGGTGGCGGGGATCGGGGTGGTGATGTTCGCGATCCAGCCCTACTTCGCGCTGGTGTGGGCCCCGCCCGAGCGCGAGATGGGCGAGGTGTACCGGATCATCTACATGCACGTGCCCCAGGTGTGGATGGCGCTGCTGGCGCTGACGATCAACGCCGTCTGCTCGTTCGCCTACCTGATGAAGAAGAGCTGGGTCACCGACTCGCTCGCCGAGGCCTCGGCCGAAGTGGGCGTCTACTTCGGGATCGTCGGGGTCACCCTCGGCGCGATCTGGGCCAAGCCGACCTGGGGGGTCTACTGGGACTGGGATCCCCGGCTCACCACCGCGGCGATCCTGATCGTGATCTACACCGGCTACCTCGCGCTGCGCGGCTTCGTCGAAGACCCGGAGAAGCGGGCCACCTGGAGCGCGGTGATGGGGATCATCGCCTTCGTCGACGTTCCCATCCTCTGGTACAGCGTGCAGTGGTGGAACAGCCTCCACCAGACCCAGTCCTCGCCCAAGACGGTGGATCCGCAGATGGTGATGGTGCTGCGGTGGAGCGCGACCGCGTTCCTCTGCCTGCTCTTCGTCTTCATCTGGCACCGCTACCTCGCCGCCAAAGAGACCCGCATGAAAGAAGTCGCCCTGCCTGAAGCGTTGCCCCCCGCGCGCCCGGAGGCCGCATGACCTGGCTGGTGCTCGCCGCCGAAGCTCCCCGGGCGATGGGAAAAATCGTCGGCGGTTGGGAATACGTCTGGGCCGCCTACATTCTGACGTGGGCCGGGCTCGTCC
>JAGSPQ010000373.1 GCA_018262385.1 Myxococcaceae bacterium
GACCAGCGAAGAGAGGCTGCCGGAGAGCGCGACCAGATCGTTGTTGGCCGAGCTGAGCTGCCGGGTCGCCGCCAGGCTCTGCTGGGTGATGCCGAGGATGTCGCCCATCGCCTCGGCGAGCTGATCGGTGCCGGTCTGCTGCTGCTGGGTGGCGAGGGTGATCGCGCGCACCGCGCCCGAGGTCTGCTGGGCCAGCCGCACCACCTCGACCAGCGCGCGGGTGACCTCGCCGGCGAGCGCGGTGCCGCTGGTGGTCTGCTGCAGCCCGCTCTCGGTGGCGTCGACGGTGACGTGGGTCGCCTCGCGGACCTCGCCGATCAGCTCTTCGATCTCGGTGGTCGACTCGAGCACGTTCTCGGCCAGGCGCCGCATCTCGGCGGCGACGAGGGTGAAGCTGCGGCCGACCTCGCCGGCCTTGGTGCCTTCGAGCTCGGCCGACAGCGCGAGCAGATCGCTGCGGTCGGCGACCCCGGTGATGAACTCGACGATCTTGCCGATCTGCTGGACCCGCCGCTGCAGCCGGCTCACCGCCTCGGCGATGGTGCGGTTGTCCTGGCGCATCCGCTCGACCGCGCGCGCGAACTCTTCGGCGCTCGCGTGGCCGGCGTTGGCCGAGTCGAGGGTGCGCTGCGAGATCTCGGACACCTCGGTCGCGTTGACCGAGATCTGCCGCGCGCTCTGGGCCAGCTGCTCGGTGGTGGCGCTGGTCTGATTCAGGCTGGCGGCCTGCTCGGCGGACCCGGCCTCGTAGCCGGCCGAGGTGCCGACCAGATCCCGGGTGGTCGAGGCGATGCTCGAGCCGGCCCGGGCGAGCTGCGCGAGCGCGTCGTGCAGCTGCGCCTGCATCAGGCTGAAGGTGCGGGTGACCGCCCACACCTCGTCGCTGGCGGCGAACACCTGCGGCCTGGCCAGCTCGCCCCGCGCCATCCGCTGGGCCTCGGCCGCCACTTTGCGCATCGGGTCGGCCATCACCGAGCCGGCCGCCCAGGCGGTGAGCAGCGCGGCGCCGAGCACCACGGTGAAGAGCAGCGCCATCCGGCCGTAGACCTTCCACCGCTCGGGGGCGGCCAGCTGCTGCTGGGCGAGGCGATCGCCGCCGGCCTGGATCACCGACTGCAGCCCCCGTTCGGTCTGCTCGCGGGAGGCGTCGACCAGCACCACCGAGGGCAGGAACACCAGCGCGACGGTGATCGCCACCAACCGGGCGCGCAGCTGCAGCCGCGTCGCCGGCAGGGCGGTGAGCACGTCCTGGCTCGACACCCCGGCGGCCATCGCCTCGATCAGCACCCGGCCCCGGCGCATCACCAGCAGGTTCACCAGCGCCGCGCTCAGCGGGCCGAACAGCAGCCCGAGGGCGGCGAGGCGGATCCCGGTGGCCGCGGAGGCGTCGCCGAAATAGACCAGCGCGAGCGCGACGGCGGCGACGACGATCACCCAGCTGAGCGCGGTGAGCACCGCCAGGGTGTCGGGCAGGCGGTGGACCTCGCCAATCGCCTGCACCAGGGCCTCGCGGGTGACCGGCAGCGCGCCCGAGCCCAGGCCGCGCAGGGCGCGCAGCCGCCGCATCGCGCGCAGCTCGGCGTGGACGACCGCGGCCCCGGCGCCGAGCGTGATCAGCATCCCCAGCAGGGTGCGATCGTTGGCGGTCAGCTCGAGGGTGAGCCAGGCGAACAGGGTGGCGATCGCGACGAGGGTCAGGTTGACCCCGGTCGACGGGTTCTGCAGCCAGCGGACGCGATCCTTGAGCCAGAGATCGATCTGCATCAGCTGACCTCGAAGCGGCCGACGGTGAGCTTCAGCTCGGTGGCGAGCGCCTGCAGGTCGGCGTTGGCGGTCGACATCTTCTTCGACGCCCCCTGCCCGGCCTTGGTCGACTGGAGGATGTCGGCCATCGCCTGGGCGAGCTGATCGGTGCCCACCTCCTGCTGATGGGTGGCGAGGGTGATCCGCTGCACCGCGTCGGCGGTGGTGGTCGCGTAGGTCAGGATGTCCGACAGCCCCTCGCTGACCTTGCGGGCGAGCGCGCTGCCCTTGTCCGAGGCCTTCACCCCGGCCTCGGTCGCCATCACCGCCGCGTTGGTGGCGTCGCGCACCTCGTGGATCAGCCCGATGATCTCGCGGGTGCTGCCCATCACGCTCTCGGCGAGCCGGCGCATCTCGGCGGCGACCAGCGAGAAGCCGCGCCCCACCTCGCCCGCCTTGTTGCCTTCGAGCTCGGCGTTGAGCGCCAGCAGATCCGACTTGTCGGCGATGCCGTCGATGAACTCGACGATCCGGCCGACCTGCTGCACCCGCTTGTTCAGCTTCACCACCGAGTCGGCGATCGCCTGGTTGCCTTCGCGGACCTTGAGGATCGAGACGTAGAACTGGTCGGCGTTGTTCTTCCCCGTCCGCGCCGCGTCGAGGGTCTGGCTGGCGAGGGCGGCGACCTGGGTGGCGTTGCCGGCGATCTGCTTGGCGCTGCGGGCCAGTTCCTCGGTGGTGGCCGAGGTCTGGGCGAGCGCCGCGGTCTGATCGTTCGCGCCGCGATCGTGCTTGGCGCGGCTGGAGCCCAGCTCGTCGGTGGTGCGCTGGATCTTCTGCCCGGCCTCCTGCAGCTGGGTCACCACCCCCACCAGCTGCGCCTCGAGGCTGGTGAAGCCGGCCGCCGCTCCCCAGATCTCGTCTTCGCTGGGGACCAGCCCACTGCCGCCCAGCTTCCCCGCCGCGATCGCCCGGGTCTTTTCCGCCAGCGCCCGCATCGGCGCGCCCAGCGCGGACCCCGAGAGGTAGGCGCAGATCACCACCACCGCCAGCACCGTCGCCCAGACGAGGATCAGCCCCCACCCCCCGGCGCCCAGCTCGGCCGAGAGGGTGGCGGTCTGAGCGGCGGGGTTGGGCTGGGCGAGCACCCGGGCGAAGACCTGCTCGGTGCGCCGCACCACCATGTCGGTGACCAGCATCAGCGGGGTGCCGACCGCGACCGCGGCGTAGATCATCAGCCGCCGCTGCAGCTGCATCCGCACCGGAGGGATCGCGGCGATCACGTCCTGCGCCGACAGCCCGGCCGCGGCGACCCGGCCGATCGCGGTGCGGGTGCGGGTCACCACCTGCAGGTAGCTCAAGGTGGCGACCAGCGGCCCGAGCGCGACCCCGAGGAAGGCGAGGCGGGCGGCGATCTGCCAGTCAACGACGGTGGCCTGCGCGTAGCTGAGCGCGATCCCCACCGCCCCCGCCACCCAGCAGCCCAGCGTCACCCAGAAGGTGAGATCGGGCAGCTGCGCCAGCTCGCGCACCGCCTCGCTCAGGTGCTCTTTGTGCGGGGGCCCCGCCGCGGCGGCGAGCTTCTTCACCGTCTGCAGCCCGCGCTGCTCCTGCCAGTGGCCCGCCAGCAGCGCGAGGGTGGCGAAGATTCCGAGGCAGAGGAACAGCGGGGTGAGCGTGCCGGCGGGAAGGTCGATGGTGAAGAACGCGTAGAGCACGGCGACGCTCGCGCCCAGCAGGCCCGAGACCGCCGACGGGGTGGTCACCCAGCGGTGGAGGCCCTGCAGCCCGGCGCTCATGCCTTGCTCCGGCCCAGGTACTGGGCGAACTCGGTCACCGAGAGCACCGGGCACAGCTGATCGGCGAGGAGGACGAAGCCGCGCAGGGCGCCTCCGACCGCGCCGAGCAACATCGCCGGCACCGGCAGCAGCGGCAGCGGGTCGGACGCGATCTCGAGCGAGTCGACC
Source organism: Myxococcaceae bacterium (assembly GCA_018262385.1). Lineage (GTDB taxonomy): Bacteria > Myxococcota > Myxococcia > Myxococcales > Myxococcaceae > JAGSPQ01. Next base: position 3,711 of record JAGSPQ010000373.1, read on the forward strand.
ACCAGCCCGCCCAGGCCGTCCTCGACGCAGCGGCCGTTGGCGGGCGGAAGGGAAAACGCGGCGCGCGCCTGAGGTACGGGGCGGTCACCGAGCGCCCACTCGGAGATCTGCTCCACGTTGCTGGCGGGGAAGGCGATCCGGTGATCTCCGACCCGGCACAGCACCAGCCCCTCGAGCTGATCGATCGGCTCGGTCATCGGGTGCGTTCCCCGGCCTCTGACGCGTGGCTGCAGCCCGGGGGAAACACTGAAGGTCACGCTCCGCGGGCGAGGAACTCGAAGAAGCCTTCGGGCTCGATCACCGCCACCTGCCCGGCCGGAGCGGTGGCAGGCCCCGAAAGGTGCGCCTGGATCCCGGTGGCCCCGAGCGGATCGAACGGGCCGGTGAGCACCGAGACGCCGGCGACGCGGGTGGCGATCAGGGCGAGCCCGCCGCGGGCGACCCGCACCAGCACCGCCCGCTTCGACACCTGGTCGACCTTGGCGCCGGTGAGCATCGCCAGATCGATCACCGGGATGACCTCGCCCCGGTGGGCGAACACGCCGAGCAGGTGGGCCGGGGCGCCGGGCACCCGGGTCAGCGGAGGGAGGCTGACGACCTCCTGCGCGCGCTCGGCGGGAACCGCGTAGAGGCTCTCGCCGCAGGCGAATACGAGGTGTCCCCGGGAGTCGGCCACGTCGAGTTGCTAGCAGAACCCCAGCTGCTTGGCGCGCTCACAATCTCAGCGAAAGCTCTTGCAGTTGGCGGCGCAGCCATCTGCCCCGGTGGTGTTGCCGTCGTCGCACACCTCGGCGCCGTCGAGGATGCCGTCCCCGCACCGCGGGATGAGGCAGCTGTTGCGGCAGAAGGTCGAGCTGTCGAAGGCCTCGATGGTGATCGGCTCGGTCAGCTTCAGCGCGATTCGCTGCGCGTCGTGCCGCACCCAGCCCCAGGTGGTGAGCCCGGTCTTGAACGCCGGGGTGACGGTGACCTTCCAGACCCCGGGAAACGGGAAGCCCCCGAGGATCCCGCCGTCGCTGTTCTGGTTGAAGACCCAGCGGCCCACCGCGCTGGTCGGGCCGGACTTCGAGAACTCGCTCGCCACGTCGTCCGAGAGATCGACCGTCACCGCGGTCGGCAGCCCGGTGACGTCCATGTTCACCGTCGCGGACGGCTGGTTGAGGCCGGACGAGTCGAGGTCGATTCCGTGGGTGAGGATCAGGCTCAGCCGCCCGGTTGCCGAGTCGACGTAGAGGTAGATCCGGCTCTCGCCCACCTGCTCGAGCCCGGTGTGGCTGGAGGCCGATCGGTAGTCGTAGAAGGCGACCGCCGTCCGGGCGCGGATCA
>JAGSPQ010000374.1 GCA_018262385.1 Myxococcaceae bacterium
CCGGGGTACCAGGCGGGGTCGTACTTCCAGTTCGGGCCCCAGGCGATGTAGCCGTAGTGCTGGCCCAGGCCAATCCCTTCGACGAACAGGTTCCACACGTCGCCGTACCGCTGCATCTGGAACTGCCGGGTGGGGAAGTTCGACTCCGGGTCGTCGAACAGCAGCAGCTCGATCCGCTCGGCGCGCTCGGAATAGACCGAGAAGTTGATCCCCTTGTCGACCGCGACCAGGGTGGGCCCGAGGGTGTCGAGGTTCTCGATCGCCTTGGCGTCGATCGACGGGGCCTTCGACTCGGTGTGGTAGAGCCGCGCGTATTCGGTGTTCGGGCAGGACGAAAGCAGCAGGAAGCAGAGGAAGACCGGGGCGCGCACCAGCGGGCTTATAAGCGCTTCTCCCGGGGCGGTGTAAGAGGCCGCCTCGAAGAGCCTACCCTTTGGGTTCACTTTCCTTAGCGGCGGGTCCCGCTGCGCGCGGTAGGGTGCGGCCGGTGTCAGCCGTCAAGCTCGCGGGAATCCGCAAATCATTCGGCGACAACGAGATCGTCAAGGGCGTGGACCTCGAGATCCACACCGGCGAGTTCCTGGTGATGGTCGGCCCCTCGGGGTGCGGAAAGACCACCTTGCTGCGGCTGATCGCGGGGCTCGAGCAGTGCGACGCGGGCGAGATCTCGTTCGACGGCCAGCGGGTCAACGAGGTGCCCCCGCGCGATCGCGACGTGGGGATGGTGTTCCAGAGCTACGCGCTCTACCCCCACCTGACCGTGCGCGAGAACCTCGCCTTCGGGTTGATGCTGCGCAAGCTGCCGCCGGCCGAGATCACCACCCGGGTGAACGAAGCGGCGGCGCTGCTCGAGCTGTCGGCGCTGCTGGATCGCAAGCCGAAGGCGCTCTCGGGCGGGCAGCGGCAGCGGGTGGCGATGGGCCGGGTGATCGTCCGCCGGCCGAAGCTGTTCCTGTTCGACGAGCCCTTGAGCAACCTCGACACCTCGCTGCGGGTGGCGATGCGCGGAGAGCTGGCCCGGCTGCACCGCCGCCTCGGGGTGACGATGCTGTACGTGACCCACGACCAGGTGGAGGCGATGACGCTCGCCAGCCGGGTGGCGGTGTTCAACGAGGGCGTGCTGCAGCAATTGGGGCCGCCGCTGGAGCTGTACCACCGGCCGGCGAACCGCTTCGTGGCGACCTTCCTCGGCTCGCCCTCGATGAACATCCTGCCCGCGCGGCGGGACGGCGCGCTGCTCAAGGGCGAGGGGTTCACCCTGCCCGCTCCGGCCGAAGCGGCGGGCGAGCTGCTGGTCGGCTTGCGGCCGCAGGAGCTGCGGATCGGCGCCGAAGGTCCGTTCAGCGGAGAGATCGAAGCAGTCGAGCGGCTGGGCTTCGACGGGTTCGCGTTCTTGAAGACCGCGGCCGGCCCGCTGGTGGCCCGGTTCGAGGGCCTGGTCGAGGTCGGCCAGACGGTGCGGGTGCAGCCGCTGGGCGACGCGACCCACCTGTTCACTCCCGACGGGACGAAGGCGCTGCGCCACCCACCGGCGGAGCGGAAGGCGTGAAGGTCGCGGCGCTGGCCCTGGTGCTGTGCACCGGATCCGCCTCGGCTGCCCCGTTGAAGCTGTGGCACGCGTACCGCGGCGGCGAAGAGCAGGCGCTGCAGCAGCTGGCGAAGGAGTTCACCGCCCAGACCGGCCAGGAGGTCGAGCTGCTGGCGGTGCCCTACGACGCCTTCAGCTCGAAGATCACCAGCGCGATTCCCCACAACGCGGGCCCGGACCTCTTCATCTTCGCCCACGAGCGGCTGCGGCAGTTCGTCCGGCTGGGAGTGGTCTCGCCCTCCGAGCTGCCGAAGTTCAGCGCCGGGTACCTCAAGCCGGCGGTCGACGCGCTCGAGGTGGACGGGGTGCACTACGGGTGGCCGCTGTCGCTCAAGTGCCTGGCGCTGTTCCACAACCGGAAGCTGGTCGAGGTCCCGCCCCAGAGCACGGCGCAGCTGCTGGAGCTGCTGCCGACGCTGTCGAACGCCGAGCAGAACCGGTTCGGGCTGGCGTACGAGGCGGGCGACTTCTACTTCCACGCTCCGATCCTGTTCGGGTTCGCAGGCCAGCTGTTCGGGCCGGACGGCAAGTCGCAGTTCGACACGCCGGAAATGGCGGCGTCGCTCGGCTTCATCCGCCAGATGCAGGACGCGCGCTGGATTCCGCAGGAGGCCTCGGGCGCGCTGGTGAAGTCGCTGTTCAACGACGGCCGGGCGGCGATGGTGATCAGCGGGCCGTGGTTCGCGGGCGAGATCGACGCCAAGGTCGACTACGCGATCACCGCGCTGCCGACGGTGAGTCAGACCGGGCTGCCGATGCGCCCCTTCCTCGGGGTGGAAGCGGCGTTCGTCTCGTCGAAGTCCACCCAGCAGGCGCAGGCCCAGGCGCTGGCGAAGTTCCTCTCCGACGGCCCGGGAGCGGTGACCCGCGCGGTGCTCGGCCGGCAGATCCCGGCGGCGCTGGCGGCGTACGAAGATCCGAAGGTGCAGGACGACTTCGTCATCTCTTCCTTCCGCAAGGCGGCGCTGCAGGCGACGCCGACCCCGAACACGCTCGAGATGACCAGGGTGTGGGAGCCGATGAAGCTCTCCTTGAGGGCGGTGCTGCAGGGGCTGGCGACGCCGCAGGAAGGCGGAGCGCTGGCCGAGCGGAGGTACCGGGCGCTCCACCGCGAGGCGCCGGCCGACGCGTCGGCGCTGCCGTACCTGCTGGTGTTCGGGGTGGGGCTGGTGGCGACCGGCGGGCTGGCGTGGAAGCGGCGCACCAAGGTGAGCTTCGGGCGCAAGTACCCCGAGGCGGCGCGGGGGATCCTCTACGTCGCTCCGGCGGCGGCGGGGCTGCTGGTGCTGGTGATCATCCCGTTCGCGGTCGGGATCTCGCTGTCGCTGTTCCACCACGACGCGGGCACCTACCGGTTCGTCGGGCTGGCCAACTTCTTCGACATCCTCGCCTCGCGCGGCTACTCGATCACCGAGCCGCTCTCGTTCTACTTCACCCTCGTCGTCACCCTGCTGTGGACCGGGGTGAACGTGGTGCTGCACGTGAGCGTGGGGCTGGCGCTGGCGCTGCTGCTCAAGTCCCCGCTGCTGCGGCTGCGGGGCGTGTTCCGGGTGCTGCTGATCATCCCGTGGGCGGTGCCGAACTACATCACCGCGCTGATGTGGAAGGGGATGTTCCACCGGCAGTTCGGAGCGGTGAACGCGCTGCTCGACGCGCTGGGGATCGAGCCGGTGAGCTGGTTCACCCACTTCGCGACCTCGTTCGCGGCGAACGTGATCACCAATACCTGGCTGGGCTTCCCGTTCATGATGGTGGTCTCGCTGGGAGCGCTGCAGTCGATTCCCCAGGATCTCTACGAAGCGGCCGAGGTGGACGGCGCCTCGAAGTGGACCCAGTTCCGGCACATCACCCTGCCCCTTTTGCGGCCGGCGCTGCTGCCAGCGATCATCCTGGGCAGCGTGTGGACGTTCAACATGTTCAACGTGATCTACCTGGTCTCGGGCGGCGAGCCGGGCGGAGCGACCGACATCCTCGTCAGCGAGGCCTTCCGGTGGGCGTTCCAGCGCAATGAGCAGTACGGCTTCGCCGCGGCGTACTCGGTGCTGATCTTCTTCGTCCTGCTCGGGTGGTCGTCGATCACCCGGCGGATCTCGCGCGAGGAGGCCGCCGGATGAAGGGGCCTTCGAAGCTGCAGATCATCCTGCTCCACGTCGGGCTGACGGTGATGTGCTTCGCCACCCTCTACCCGGTGCTGTGGGTGGTGAAGATGGCGCTCTCGCCGTCGCAGACGCTGTCGCTGACGATCAGCCCGATCCCCGAGGCGGTGACGCTCGATCACTTCCGCGAGGTGCTCGCCTCGTTCGACGCGCAGGGCCGCTGGCTGTTCGGCCGGCAGCTGCTGTCGAGCCTGGTGGTCTCGGGGGCGACGACCCTGGTCGGCCTCGCGCTGGCGGTGACCGCCGCCTACGCGCTGTCGCGGTTCCGGTTCCCCGGCAAGCAGATGGGGATGCAGGCGCTGCTGGTGACCCAGATGTTCCCGGCGACGCTGATGCTGGTGCCGCTGTACTCGCTGCTGCAGACCCTGCACCTGCTCGACAGCCTGACCGGGCTGGTGCTGGTCTACGCGACCTCCTCGCTGCCGTTCTGCGTCTGGATGTTGAAGGGGTACTTCGACACCCTGCCGAAGGAGCTCGAGGAGGCGGCGATCATGGACGGGGCCTCTCCGTTCCAGGTGTTCTGGAAGGTGGTGCTGCCGCTGGCCCGCCCTGCCCTGGCGGTCACCGCGCTGTTCTCGTTCATGACCGCGTGGAACGAGTTCATCCTCGCCGCGACCCTGCTCAACGACGCCTCGCTGTTCACCCTGCCGGTGGCGCTGCAGCGGTACGTCGGCGAGTACAAGGTCGAGTGGGGCCACTTCGCCGCCGGAGCGCTGGTCGTCTCGGCCCCGGTGATGGCGCTGTTCTTCGCCCTGCAGAAGCACCTGGTCGGCGGGCTCACCGCCGGCGGCGTGAAGGGCTGAGCGCGGTTCGGCTTTGAGCTGCAGGCGTTGTAGAGAGGAGTGATGGCGAGGCTCAGCGCAGCGGTCGTGTTGCTCGCCGCGTGCGGCAATTCGCAATACTGCTTCTCGGGCGACAGCTGCGTGGCGGGGTGCACCTCCGAGTACCAACGCGAGCGCACGATCTGCAACTGCGTGGGATCCAGGCTGCAGTGCGCCACCACGCCGTTGCCGAGCGATGTCTGCGAGGCGGGCAAGTACTGCAACCCGAGCAACGGGGACTGCCAGCTTCAGACGGTCCAGTGCAACCGGGACTGCGGGTGCCACCGCACCGGGCCGCTGGCAGGCGACGGCGTGTGGGAGTGCGTCGAGAACTGCGGCGACGCGAAGAGCTGCCCGGCGGCGGAGACGACGTACGGCGCGCAATGTTCCTTCCCCTCGGGAGTCCAGTGCCGGTACCGGGTCGGCACCGGGGGCACCGTGGCGACCTGCAGCTGTTGGCCAGCCG
>JAGSPQ010000375.1 GCA_018262385.1 Myxococcaceae bacterium
CCGGGCCCGCACTTGTTGTTGCAGCTGCCGCAGTTGGTGGGGTCGAACTGGGTGTTGGAGCACACCCCGTTGCACAGCGTCTGGCCGGGGCTGCACTGGCCGACGCAGCTGCCCATGAGGCACGAGTCGCCGCCGGTGCAGACCTTCCCGCAGGCGCCGCAGTTGGTCCGATCGGTGTTGGTGTCGACGCACGAGTTGCCGCAACGGGTCAGCGCGCCGGAGCAGGTGGTGACGCACCGCTGGGCCTGGCACAGCTGGCCAGTGGCGCACTTGTTTCCACAGGTGCCGCAGTTGGCCGGGTCGCTCTCGACGTTGGTGCAGACGTTGTTGCAGCGCAGCAGCGGCTGGGTGCAGGCGCAGGCGCCGTTGGTGCAGGCCTCGAGCGTCGCGCAGGCCGCCGAGCACTTGCCGCAGTTGGCCAGATCGCGGGTCAGGTCGACGCAGGCGCCGCCGCAGTTCGACAGCCCGCCGGTGCAGCTGGTGGCGCAGGTGCCGGCGTTGCAGACCTTGTTCGCCTCGCAGGCGCGGCCGCAGCCGCCGCAGTTCTTCGGATCACTGTTGAGCTTCACGCAGGCGCTGCCGCAGCGGATCTCGCCCGCCGCGCAGGCCGGGCCGCCGCCGGGGTCGGGGGTGCAGCGGCTGGCGACGCAGACGAACCCCTCGGGGCAGGGCAGGTTGCCGGTGCTGCCACACAGAAGAATCTCGGTGCGCGAGCAGGCGGTGGAACAGAGGAGCGCACCGGCGCTGAGGACGAGAAGAGCGCGAAATTTCATAGGTGGGACGGGACGCCTTGATGCCGGCCGTTTCGGCGCTCGACTGTACCGGAGCTTCAGGCCCGGTGGTACGACTCTCCCCGCAGCAGGGTGAAGACCCGGTACAGCTGCTCCATCAGCACCAGCCGGGCCAGCCGGTGGGGCAGGGTGAAGCGCGAGAGCGACAGCACCAGCGCCGCCCGCGCTCGGACCTCGTCGGACAGCCCTTCGTCGCCGCCGATCACGAACGCCAGGTCCTTGCCGCCCTGCTGCTGCTTGCCCAACCACTGGGCCAGCTCGGGGGTCGACAGCTGCTTGCCCCGCTCGTCGAGCGCCACCAGCACGTCTCTGGCAGACAGCTTGCCCAGCAGCGCCTCACCCTCGGCGGTGCGGGCCTGGGCGCCCGAGCTGCGGGACTCCGGCAGCTCCTTCAGCTCGGTCTTCGCGTAGTGCTGCAGCCGCTGGGTGTACTCGGCGACGCCCGGCGCAAACAGGCCCGAGCGGTCCTTTCCGACCGACAGAACGGTGAGCTTCAGACCACCTTCTCGCGGGGCGCGTCGGCCCAGAGGCCCTCGAGATCGTAGAACCCGCGGGCGTCGGACAGGAACAGGTGGGCGACCACCTCGCCGTAGTCGAGCAGCACCCAGTTGCCGGTCTGCTCGCCTTCCCGGCCGATCGGCTTCTTCCCTTCCGGCCGCAGCTTGTCTTCCACCCCCTCGGCGAGCGCGTTCACCATCCGCTCGGTGTCGCCCGAGCCGACCACGATGTAGTCGGCGTAGGAGGCCTTGCCGCGCACGTCGAGCACCAGCACGTCGGTGCCCTTGGTGTCGACGATCGCGTGGGCGATCTTGTGGGCGAGCGCGTGGGCCTCCGGGTTGTCCTTGATCGGCCCGACGTAGCGCTCTGGCGGCTTGCGCTTGCGCTTGGTCTTGGTCGGCGGGCGCTTGAGGCCCGGGCGCTTGCCCTTGGTCTTGCCTTTGACCGGCTTGCCTTTGGCGGTCTTGCCCTTGAGGGGCTTCTTCTTGGTCTTGTCCTTCGCGGAACCCCTCGAGGACGCTTTGGAGGACTTCTTCTTTTTCGGAGGTGCCATGGGCCGCGGACCTCTTAGCGGACCTGCCCCTCGCCCTCCACCACGTACTTCTGGGCGGTCAGCTCCTTCAGGCCCATCGGCCCGAAGGCGTGCAGCCGGGAGGTGCTGATTCCCACCTCGGCGCCCAGGCCCAGTTCGCCTCCGTCGTTGAACCGGGTCGAGGCGTTCACCATCACCCCCGAGGCGCAGACCTCGCGGGTGAAGCGCTCGGCGTTGGGGCGGGAGCGGGTGACGATCGCCTCGGTGTGCTCGCTGCCGTAGCGGGCGATGTGCTCCAGCGCGCCGTCGAGTCCGTCGACCACCTTCACCGCCAGGATCAGCTTGAGGAACTCCTGCCCGAAGTCGGAAGGGGAGGCCTTCTTCACCGGCACCTTCGCTCCCTGCAGCAGCTTGTAGGCCCGGGGCTCCGCCCGCAGCTCGACCCCGGCCTGGGCCAGCGCCGCCCCGGCCTTGGGGAGGAACTTCCCGGCGACCCGCGCGTCCACCAGCAGGCACTCGGCGGCGTTGCACACTCCGGGTCGGGAGGCCTTGGCGTTGAGGATGATCGCTTCCGCCTTCTTCAGGTCGGCCTCGGCGTCGACGTAGACGTGGCAGACGCCCTTGTAGTGCTTCACCACCGGGATCCGCGCGTGCTCGGCGACGAAGCGGATCAGCCCCTCTCCGCCGCGCGGGATGCAGAGGTCGATCTCTCCTTCCAGCTGCAGCAGTTGCAGCAGTTGATCGCGATCGGCCGAGGGAACCAGCTGGATGCAGGCCGCCGGGAGCCCCGCCCGGGTCAGGCCGCGCTGGAGGCAGGCGGCGATGATCCGGTTGCTGCGCAGCGACTCGCTGCCGCCGCGCAAGATCACCGCGTTGCCGCTCTTGAGGCACAGCGCCGCGGCGTCACTGGTCACGTTTGGGCGCGACTCGTAGATCATCAGCACCGTGCCCAGCGGCAGCCGCTGCTTGCGGACCTTCAGCCCGTTGGGGCGCTTCCACCGCTCGGTCACCTCGCCGACCGGATCGGGAAGCTTCGCCACCGCCTCGATCGCCTTCGCCATCGCCTCCACCCGCTGGGCGTCGAGCGCCAGCCGATCGAGGAACGCCGGGTCCTTCTTCGACCGCTTCGCGTCCGCCACGTCGAGCGCGTTCTGCGCCAGCACCAGCTTGCGCCGCTTGCGCAGCACCGCCGCCATCGCCTTGAGCGCGTCGTTCTTCTGCCGGGTGGTCGCGGTCGAGAGCACCCGCCGCGCCTGCTTTGCCGCTGCCGCCAATTGCTGCATGCGCTCTGTATATTGTAGACGCGCTGCCGATGAACGACCGCGAAGCGATGTTCAAGCAGATGGTGGCCGAGTACCCCGACTCTCCGATGGGGCACTTCTCGCTCGGCAAGCTGTACCTCGACGGGCAGCGCTGGGCCGAAGCCGCGCCCTGCTTCGAGACGGCGGTGAAGCTGGATCCGACCTACGCGGCCGCCTTCGTCGCGCTCGGCGACGCGTGGAACGGAGCCGGCGATTCCGCCCGCGCCCGCGCCGCCTGGGAACAGGCGCTGCAGACTCCGCTGGGCCGCAAGGACCTGAGCCTGCAGGAGGACCTCGCGCAGCGGATTTCAGACCTCTAGCTCGGGCGCTAGAACCAGCCGGCCCACTTGCGCAGCGCCATCTCCGAGCCGGTGAAGACGTCCTTGTCGATGGTGGTGCCGCTGGTCTGCACGAACGGATACTTGTAGTCGCTGCTGTTCGGGCTCCAGTGCGCGTCCCACATCGGCGACTTCGGGACCACGCGGTGCGCCTGCGCGACCCGGCTCGCCGAGGTGTAGATCAGCGGCCAGGTGCCGGTGACCTGGTGCACCCGCACCGCCGCGTCGCGCAGCGTCTGGGGAGAGCTCAGCGCGCTCGCTTCCCAGTCGAGCGCCAGCCGCGTGCCCGGCTTGAGCGGGCCGTGGATCCCCAGCGTCTTGAGGAAGTGATCGGCCTGCGCCCGGCCGTTGCCGGGGGTGAGGAAGTGGTAGGCGAGCCGCAGATCGAACTTGCCCGGCTCGAGCTTGCGCCCCATCTGGGCCCAGCGGTGCTTGAAGGTCGGGTCGGTGTAGCCGGTGCCCTCGGTCGCCTTGATCCCCATGAAGCGGGTGCTCTTCTCGTTCAGCACCCGGTTGAACGTCGCCTGGCTCTGGTAGTGCGAGGTGTCGTAGCCCTTCTGGAACTGCCCCGGCTTCACGTCGGGAAACCGGCCCGCGCCGACCGAGGCCTTCGCCAGCGCCGCGCGCGTCTTCGCGTCGGCCACTCCGGTGATGCCCAGGTGGTGCTTGCGCTGAAACCCGCGCACCGCTTTTTCCGTCGCCTGGGTGAAGAGCGCGTCGATGCGCCCCGGCGCCCCGCCCAGCAACTTCAGCTCGCTCTCGACCTTCTTCACCTGCTGCTGCAGCCCGCGCAGCACCCTGCCGCCGATCGCGTCGCCGGTGTCGGGAACGTACTTGTCCGCCTTGCGGTACTTGTGCAGCGCGCGCAGCGTGTCGCCGTCGAACACCCCGTCGACCTTGCCGGTCGCGAAACCCAGGTGCGCCAGCTTCCGCTCGACCGCGAGGATGTCGCGGCCCTTCTGGCCGAGGCGGGCCGGCGTCTCGAACCCGCTCTTCACATACAGCTGTTGCTGCTTGAGCGCGGCGAGCTCGGTGCCGTCGATCGCTCCGCTCACCGCCAGGTGCTTCTCGGTCTGCAGCCGCCTCACTGCTTCCTCGGTGGCCGCGTCGAAGGTTCCGCTCACCGGCCCGCGGTAGGCGCCGATGCCACGCAGCTCGCGCTGCAGCGCTTCGACCGCCGCGCCTTGATCTCCGAGGGCGAGGGTCTGGGCGCCTTTGATCGCCGAGGAGATCCGGCGGAAGTCTCCCCGGCTCTTCTCGAGGTCGCTGGGGAGGACGCGATGGCGCAGCAGGGCGGTGGTGGGCATGGGGAGGTTATCGGTGCGGCTCCCACCTCGTTCACTGACACTCCGGAGTGACGCAGCCAAGCCCGCGCGACCCGTCGGCTTCGAGGCCTGGCGGGGGATCGGTGTCCACCTCACGTGACAAGCGGCGCTCGGGCGGCGCAGCCGAAACGGCAGCCGCATTTACGTTCGGCGCGAGTTTCCCGGCGAATTCTCCGCGGTGCCGAAGCCCGCGAGGAAGGTGAGCGCCTGCTCCTCCGCCCAGAAGCGGGGAGCGACGATCGATC
>JAGSPQ010000376.1 GCA_018262385.1 Myxococcaceae bacterium
GGAACAGGACGCGCCGGGACAGCCGAACGTACAGCTCTCCCAGGGATCCGACTTGTCGATGATGCAGCCAGCGAGGAGCAGCGGGGTCAGCAACAGAGCGAGGCGCGGGTTCATGGGTTTGGTCGAGCGCGGGGAAGGTTTTTGTCCTCGCTCGATTGACTTCGTTGCCTCCCGTTCAAAGGTTGATCACCGGAATTGTTTCGCACCCGGCGAATGATCGGTTCCGGGGGGGTCGGCAACCAACGGAAGTGTGCTCGATGAATCCCTCGAGGTTTGGTTGCACCGGAGGCCCGCGATGAGCGCCGGCGCGATTTCCCTGCAGCAGCTGGTTCCCACCCCCGCTCCCCCGTCGGCCCTCGAGGCCAGGCTGTTGCGCCTGGTGGAACGGATCCGTAACGACGACCCCCTCGCCTTCGAGGAGCTCTATCGGCTGACCCGGGACGACGTCGCTCGCACCCTGGGCCACCTGATGGGCCGCCGGTCGGATCTGGAGGACCTGATCCAGGAGACCTACCTGCGGCTGCTCAAGGCGGTGCCCAACTTCCGTGGCGAGTCGCAGTTCCGCACCTTTCTCTACCGGGTGTGCGCCAACGTCGCCTTGATGCACCAGCGGTGGTGGCGCCGGCGCCGCGAGGATCTGGTGGACGAGCTGCCGGAGCAGCACAGCGTTGATGATCCGGAGTGCGCCGCCCAGGCCGCCGAGTCCGCCCGGCTGGTGCAGCAGGCGCTCCAGGGCCTCTCGGCGAAGAAGCGGGTGGTCTTCGTCTACCACGAGCTTTGCGGCATGGGCCCGGAGGAGATCGCCCTCGCCGTCGACTGTTCCTACAACACGGTGCGCTCGCGGCTCTTTCACGCGCGGCTCGAGTTCACCCAGGCCCTGCGCGAGCTGGTGGAGGGCAAGCGATGAGAAGGCACGACGAGGCGTTGTTGTGGCAGTACGCGGCGCGCGAGCTCGACGCCGAAGAAGCGGCGCTGACCGAGCACCACCTGTCGGAGTGCGTGGAGTGCCGTGAACGGCTGCTCGACGTTCGCCAGGCGCGGCTGGTGCTGCAGGACGCGCAGACGCCCCGGCCCCGGGTCCAGTGGAGCAAGGTCGATCAGAGCATCTCGCAGCTGGTCGAGGACCGGCTGGCCAAGCAGGCGAAGGCCGCCCGCTTCGGCTGGCGGTTGCCGCTCGCGTTCGCCGCAGTCGCCGCGCTGGCGCTGGTGACGGCGTCGGGCGCGCTGAAGCTCGAGCTGCCGAAGCTCGACCGGCCGGTGGAGGTGGCGCTCGCCCCCCCGGTGGCGCCGGTGCCGGCCGGAACCGAAGTGGAGCGGGCGCTGGGCCTGAGCCGGGTGGGCGCCGAGCTGTCGCTGGCCCGCGAGGGTGAGCGGGTGGCGGCGGGCGAGGTGTTGCGGACGGCGGTCGGAGGACGCGGGCTGCTCGCGCTCCCGGACGGAAGCCGGATGCGGCTGGCGGGCGGATCTCAGCTGGCGCTGACCCGCACCGAGGCGGACGACGTGGCGCTGACGCTGGAGCGGGGCAGGGTGGGGGTGCAGGCCTCGCACCGGGCCCGCCGCGGGTTCGTGGTCCACACCAACGGGCTGTCGGTGCGGGTGGTGGGCACGCTGTTCACCGTCTCGCAGGTCGCCGGGATGGTGGAGGTGGCGGTGGCCGAGGGCAAGGTGCGGGTCGAGCCTCCGGAGGGCGCGGCGCTGACCCTGATCGGCGGAGAGCGGGTGCGCTTCGAGCGGGGCGGGTGGAAGCCGGTGCGGGGCGCGGCGACGCCGGCGCAGCTGGCCGAGCTGGGCGAGCTGAGCGCGCCGCCGATGATCGAAGCGGCCGGGACGCCGCGGGTGCCTGCCGCGGGGCTGATGCCGGCCGGCGCGCTGGCCCGCCGCGACGACTCGGCTGCCCGGAATGGTGCGGTGCAACAATCCTCCCAGGTGGTGGGCGTCGCGCTGACCCCCGCCGAGGCCCCGCCGGAGCAGACCGACGGACTGTTGCCCCGCAAGCCGGCCGTGCCCCAGGGCGCGGCGACCGTGTGGCCCAACCCGATTGGCGCCAGGGCCGAAGCGGCCGCGCCGGCGGCCGAGGTCCCCGAGTACGAGGAGAAGGCGTCGGTGTGGCCGTCGATGGGCGGGGGCCCGACCACCTACGAGCCGCGGGTGATCAAGCGCCCGGCCGCCCAGCCGGCCGCCGCGCCACCGCCGGATGTTGCAGTGCAGCAGGCGGCGGCGCCGATCGCCGGCAACTTCAGCCTCGAGATCGAAGCGGCCGGCCCTCCGACCGCGAGCACCCAGCGGAAAGCCGAGCCGGCGGACATCCGCCGCGAGATCGAAGCGGCCGGCCCGCCCGCCGGGACGACCCAGCGGCGCGCCGCCGAGCCGGCGGACTTCGGAGGCTGGCCGGCGTCGACCGGACAGGCCCCGGCCCCCGCCCAGGCGGTGGAGGAGCCGGAGGTGGTGCCGCTGACCCGGAGCGCTCCGGAGCCGAAAGCGAAGGCCTCGGCGCCCCCGAAGCTGAAGGGCGGCGAGCCGCTGCCCGAGGATCTCGAGGCGCTGTTCCTCCAGCGCGCCGAGCGTGGGCTCGAGCGGGGCATCTGCGAGCGCTACCTGATGGGGCTGCAGGAGATCGCCGGCGACGGCACCCGCAACGAGCGCTCCCAGAAGGCCCGCATCCTCCGGGCCCGCTGCTACGACGCGCGGGTTCGGCCGGACCTGTCGGAGATCGAGTACCGCCGCTACCTCGAGGTCTGGCCGAAGGGCCAGCACGCCGATGAGGCGCGCAAGGCGATCATCGAGTGACGGAGTTCAGGACTTCGGCGGCAGCGGCTGCCCCGGCCAGGCGATCACCTGCACCGTCGAGCGGTCGTCGAGCGCCAGCCCATCGCCTCGCGGCTCGGTGAGGTCGAGCTTCACCACCGCGCCGCGCGGCAGCTTGAAGAACACCTTGTTGGCCTCGGTCTGGTGCTTCTCCTGCATCGCCAGCCCGACCCGCCCTTCCGGGCCACAGCCCATGAACCGCAGCCGGCCTTTGCCTTCCAGCGGCTCGGAGACGATCCGGAACAGCCGCCCCTCGGGAGGCTCGGCCCACGCCTCGCCCTTCGGCGCCAGCGCGAGGTAGCTCATCTTCAGCGACTCCTTGTGAATCCCCGCCAGCCGGGCGATCGCCTCCACCGTCGGCGGCATTCGCCAGTCGCGCTCGGCGTGGCACCAGTCGGACTCCTTCACCAGCGCCGGGCAGTTGCCGCGGAACAGGCAGGGCGCGCGCACCGCGTAGCCGCGGGTCACCATCCGATCTCGCAGCTGCAGCAACGCCCGCGAGGTGTCGCGCAGCGCCGGCTCGAGGATCAGCAGGCTCCCGCGCGGCTTCACCTTCGCCAGCACCCCCTCGAGCAGCGCCGCCCGCTTGTCGAGCACCGCCGGGGTCACTTCCTTTCCGTCGTGAAACAGCTCGTTGATCACGTGCCCCATCAGCACCAGGTCGAACTGGCCGTCGGGCAGCGGGCGCTCCGGGCTCCACTCGCGGGTGGCGATCGGCTCGGTCGCCTCGGTCGCCAGCGCCTTGGCCAGATCCAGCGCGGCCTTGCTGCGATCGGCCGAGGTGACGGCCGCCGCGCCCGCGTCGAGCGCGGCGAACGACATCGGGCCAGGGCCGCTGCCCAGATCGAGCACCTCGCGCGGGCGCGGCAGCTCGCCGAGCGCCTGGCGGGCCTGGGCGTAGCTGACCGGCCAGTAGAAGAGCAGGTAGGCGCCGAGCAGCGCCGGGTCGTCCATGTACTTCGCCCCGGCGAGCTGCCGATCGCGGGTCAGCCCGAGCGAGAGGGTGCGGACGCCTTGGGCGACCTGCTTCTGCTCGTGCGGGGTGAGGGTGCCGTCGTCCTCGTCCTCCTCGTAGCGTGGCCGCTTCTGGTTCTTTGCGCCGCGCGAACGCCACACCTTGACGAGGAGAGGCATCCAGCGGGCGAGGTCCTTATGGTAGTCGCTCGACATGAGGGTGGGCCGATGATCATCGAAGTCAAAGCGCTGAAGAAGCATTACCGCGTCCACAAGCGCGCGCCGGGGCTCGGCGCCGCGATCAAGTCGCTCTTTCACCGCGAGCACACGACGGTGAAAGCGGTCGACGGGATCTCGTTCTCGATCAACGCCGGTGAGCGGGTCGGATTCCTCGGCCCGAACGGCGCGGGCAAGACCACCACCCTGAAGGTCCTCTCGGGCCTGCTCTACCCGAGCGAGGGCGAGGTCCGGGTCGACGGCCACACCCCGCAGCGGCGCGAGGTGGCGTTCCTGAAGAAGATCATGCTGGTGATGGGCCAGAAGCAGCAGCTGCTGTGGGATCTGCCGCCGGCCGAGACGTTCGACCTGAACCGGGCGATCTACGAAGTGCCGCACGACGAGTTCAAGAAGCGGCTGGCCGAGCTGACCGAGCTGCTCGCGGTGGGCGACACCATCCACAAGCCCACCCGCCAGCTCTCGCTGGGCGAGCGGATGAAGTGCGAGCTGATGGCGGCGCTGGTGCACGGGCCGAAGGTGCTCTTCCTCGACGAGCCGACGATCGGCCTCGACGTCTCGATGCAGGTGGCGATGCGGGACTTCATCCGCCGCTACAACTCCGAGGCAGGGGCGACGCTGATCCTCACCAGCCACTACATGGACGACGTCGCCGCGCTCTGCCCGCGGGTGATCGTGATCGACAAGGGCGCGCTGAGCTTCGACGGCCAGCTCGACGATCTGCGGACCCAGGTGCGGCCGGTGAAGCGGGTCGCCTTCCGGCTGTCGGCGCCGGTGGACGACGCGGCGCTCGCGCCGATGGGGAAGGTGGTGTCGAACCAGCCGGGCGAGGCGGTGATCGAGGTGGCGGCCGACGACGTGAAGGACGTGGTCGGCCGCGCGCTGGCGAGCCTGCCGGTGAAGGACCTGACGGTCGAGAACCCGCCGCTGGAAGAGGTGATGAGCGAGCTGTTCGCGCGCAGCCGGGCGGCGCGCACCTCGGAGGCCGCCTAACCCATGTTCCGCACCCTGCGCGCGCTGCCGACGATCGGCC
>JAGSPQ010000377.1 GCA_018262385.1 Myxococcaceae bacterium
CGACGAGCAGGGTTCGTCTTGTCGACGGGCTCGTCCACGGGGGCGATATACCCCAGTAACGCAGGGGCGCTCCCGCACATGTCAGCCCCCTCTGGTACGACCTTCCGGGTGAAGACGACGTACTCATTGGCCGAGGTGGCGAGGTTGTTGGGGGTCGAGCCGGCCCACGCGGCCGAGCTGGCGGCGCTGGTCTACTCGCCGCCGCGGGACCTCTTCGGGTTCGGTGACCTGGTGCTGCTGCGCGCCGCCAAGGGCCTGGCCGGCCAGCCGCTGCCCAAAGCGAAGCTGATCGCCGCGCTGCAGAAGCTGCAGGCCCGGCTGCCCGAAGGCGCCGGAGCCACCGCGGTCGCCCTCTCCCGCCACGGCCAGCAGCTGGTGGTGGCGGTCGGCGACCAGCAGTGGAACGCCCAGGACGGCCAGGGGGTGTTCGGCTTCGGACGCGCCGCCGCGCCCAGCTGGATCCAGCCCAGCGCGCGGCTGGATGCCGAGGGGCTGTTTCAGCAGGCGATCGCCCTCGAAGAGCAGAGCCCTGGCGAGGCGGTCGAGCGCTACACCGAGGCGCTCGCCCAGGATCCCCGTCACGCCGACGCCCACGTCAACCTCGGGCGGCTGCTCCACACCCGCGGCCACCTGCGCGAGGCCGAGGCCCACTACGTCGCCTCGCTGGTGGTGCGCCCGGACGACTGCACCGCCACCTTCAACCTCGCGGTGGTGCTCGAGGATCTCGGCCGGGTCGACGAGGCAATCGCCCGCTACACCGAGGCGCTCCGGCTGGACGCCGGCTGCGTCGACGCCTACTTCAACCTCTCGCGGCTCTACGAGAAGAAAGGCGAGAAGGTCGCCGCGCTCCGGCACCTCAAGGACTACCGGCGCCTGGTCCGCACTTCGTAGGGTCTTCAGTACTGGAAGTAGATGTACGGCTGCGACTCGAAGCTGGCGATCTGCCGGATCGACAGCGCGAGCGCGATCAGCGCCAGCGTCCGCAGCCAGATCGGGCTCTCGATGAACAGCCACTGGGACTTCTCGAACACCACCTTCGGCATCGCGTAGAGGATCACGCAGGCAGCGAACGACACCCAGGCCATCGAAGACACCCGCGCCATGTCGACGGTGAAGGTGAACAACTGGCTGAACATCGCCCGGGCCAGATCCATCGTGTCGGCGCGGAAGAAGATCCGCGCGAACACCACCGCGTTGAACATCAGCAGCCAGCCAGAGATCTTCCTCGCCAGGCTCGCCTCGCCCTTCGGCTTGCCCACCTGCCACCAGACGATCCGCCACACCACCAGCAGGGCTCCGTGGATCCCTCCCCAGAGGAGGAACTTCCAGTCTGCCCCGTGCCACAGCCCGCCGAGCGACATCACCAGCATCAGGTTGCGCAGCGTCTGGAACTTCGAGCCCTGGTTTCCGCCCAGCGGCCGGTAGAGGTAGTCGCGCAGCCAGGTCGAGAGCGACACGTGCCACCGGTTCCAGAACTCGAACAGGTTGGTCGCGTGGTACGGCTTGTTGAAGTTCTCCGGCCACTTGAAGCCGAACAGCGCGCCGCACCCGACCGCGATGTCCGAGTAGCCCGAGAAGTCGAAGTAGATCTGAAAGGTGTACGCGACCGACGCCAGCGCGCACTCCGCCGCGCTGTAGCCGCCGGGGTTGGTGAAGATCGGATCCACCAGCGAGACCGCCAGCACGTCGGCGATCAGCAGCTTCTTCGCGATCCCCTGGGCGATCCGGAAGATCGCCGCCGCGCCCTCCTCCGCGGTCACCCGTGGCTTGGCGTCGAACCGCTCGAGCAGATCCTTCGAGCGGATGATCGGCCCCGCCACCACCTGGGGGAAGAACAGCAGGTACAGCGCCTGGTGAAACAGGCTGCGCTTGCCGCTGGTCTGCCGCCGGTAGACGTCGACGATGAACGAGATCGCCTGGAAGGCGACGAACGACAGCCCGATCGGCAGCAGCATCCCGATCGGCTCGGGCTTCCACGTCAGCTCCAGCTTGCTGGCGAGCGAGCCCAACGACCCGAGGAACAGGTCGAGGTACTTGTAGATGATCAGGATCCCGAGGTGGAAGCAGAGCGCCGCGACGAGGATCGCCTTGCGCACTCCGCGCTCCTGCACCCGCTCGAGCAGGTGCCCGCCCCCCCAGTTGACCAGGCAGTACGCGGCGAAGATCACCAGCGGCGCCGGGTTCCACGCTCCGTAGAAGACGAGGCTGGCGACGAACAGCACCATCAGCCGCGGCCAGCGGTTGTTCGAGACCGCCCAGAAGGCGGCGAACGCCACCCCCACCAGCGCGAGGAACTGGGCGCTGTGGAACATCATTCGGGCGGACTCCACGCGTCGTACCGCCGCATCAGCTCGTCGACGAGCAGCCCGGCCAGCTTCTGGTAGCCCTCGGCGTTGAGGTGGACGTGGTCCTTGTTGGCGAGCTTCTGCTTGCGCCACTGCAGCATCGAGTCCTTGCCGCCCATCACGTCACGGGTCGACCAGAACGCGCAGCCGCTGGCGGCGGCGATCTGACGCAGCGCCGCCTGCACCTCGTTGATCGACTCGACCTCCCGCCAGCCGCCCTTGCCGCCCTTCTTCGTCATCCGATCGGTCGGCCCGAGGAACAGGCACGCCGCGCCCGGAGACGAAAGCCGCAAGGTCGCGATCACTCCCGGGTAGCTGCGCTTCATCTCGGCGATCCCCGCCGGCGACAGCGAGCTCTCGTTGGTCCCGTAGAAGAGGACGAACAGATCCGCCTGCCGCGCCTCGAGCTGCTGGGCCAGCGGCTGCTGCGCATAGGAGGCGAGCGTGGTCACGGTCGAGCCCGGCAGGCCCAGCGCGTCGTAGACGATCCCCGGGCGAATCAGCTCGTGGGACACCCCGAAGACGGTCAGCGGCCCCGGCCCGGGGTTGGCCACCGAGACCAGGTGCTTGTGGCCGGGGACCCCCAGCTCGAGCACCCGCACCGCGCTCGCCATCTGCGGCGAGGGGGTGGGGATGGCGATCGCCTTCCCGTCGACCCGGACCTCGGGCGTGCCGCCGTCGGGTGCATCGAGGTAGTAGACCTGCACCCGCGAGAAGTCCTCCGGCCCCGCCCCCGGCTCGTCGAACGACACCTCGAGCGACGCGCCCGCCGACGCCTCGGCGCGGATCCCGGTCAGCCCCCAGGTCAGCCCCGAGGTCTTCACCGCCAGCGCGTCGGTGATCCGCCAGGTGCCGAACAGCGAGCGGTTGACGCCCGCCGCCTCGAGCCGGTCGGAGGGCTTCCCCGCCGCGATGAACCCCCGCCCCGCGTACCCGAACCGATCCGACAGCAGCCGGCGGACCTGGTCGGTGAAGTAGTGGGCGGCGGTGTGCGAGGCGCCCAGCTGCACGATCCCCACCCGGCCCGCGCCCTTCGTCTCGAGCGCGTTGAGCTTCCCGAAGAACGGCTCCAGCGCCTGGGGCTGCGAGAGGAACGCCGCGGGCGGGACCCCCGCGGGCTCGGGCGCACACAGCCCGCCGTCAATCGCCTCCAGCACCCCGGCGTCGCGCCCGCTCTGCCCCCCCGCGGCCGGAGCGTGCGGCCCGGCCTGGCGCATCCGCCCAGCGGGCCGCGGGGAGCTGCGGGGAGTCCGCCCGCCCCGCGGCGATCCCTTGCCCGCCTCCTCGTGTTTGGCCCGCGCTCTCTCCAGCGCGGCGTCGAGCAGGTACCCCATCACGTCGCCGCCGGTGGCCAGCGGGTGGACCAGGTCCCGATTCATCAGCCCCGCCGCCCACCAGCGTGAGATCGAGCCCTCGCCGCCCATCGCCGCCTGCATGTCGTAGTAGGCGCAGCCGTTGGCGGCCGCCAGCTCCTTCATCATCGCGCCGATCTGCCGGGTCTCCATCCGGGTGGCGATCGTCTTGTCCATCCGCCAGATCCCCGCGTCCGGCGGCGCCGCGAGCAGGCACGCCGACTCGGGCACCGCGGACCTCACCCGGGTGATCAGCTCCTGCATCGACTGCTGCGCGCGCTGCGGGGTGTAGCGCCGCAGCGACAGATCGAACGCGTCGTTGCCGCCGATCATCAGCACCACCAGCTTCGGCTTGCGCTGCTCGAGCTGCGCCTGGAACAGCGCGGCGTCCTCCCGCAGCAGCACCTGGGCGGTGGCTCCCGGCAGCCCGATCGAGTCGAACACCACCCCCTTGCTTCCGTTCTCGAGCACCACTCCATCGAGCCGCACCGGCCCGCCGAAGGTCTTCAGCGTCAGCCGGGTCACGTTCGCCGGCACCTTCACGCTGTGGAACAGCGGCTGCCCGTCGGCGCCCGCGGTCGGAAACTCGCCCAGCGGGGTGTTGTCCGCGAACACCCGCAACGTCCCGCCGCCCGGCTGCTTCAGCAAGAACAGCTCGGCGCGCCGGGTGCCGACGGCGAGGAAGGTCGTCTCCTGGGCCCTCTCGGCCGGAGCGGTGAACGCCACTCCCCCCAGGCCTGCCAGCCGCAGCGGCCTGGCGTCGGTCACCTTCTCGATCACCCACCCACTGCTGGCCGAGCCCGAGCGGACGGTGCGCCCAGCGTTGCGGGTCGGACGATCGACGAACATGAACCCCAGCCCGCCCGAGCCGTGGCGCGCCTGCAGCAGGCGGCGGGTGACGTCGGTGATGTGGTCCGAGGCGATCAGCGAAGTGCCCAGCGTCACCACCCGCACCGGCTCGGTCGCGGTGCCGTCGGCCAGCCCGCGCAGCGCGAGGAAGAACGGCGTCAGCGCGGTCTTCGAGCAGTCGGCGGCGACGCAGGGATCCTCGACCGGGGTGTGCGCCGCCTGGGCGCCCTTGATCAGCGACTCCCACCGCCGCGACTCGGAATCGTTGGACTTGCGCGGAGCGCCCCCGGTGAGATCCATCTCCTCGAAGACCATCGCCCGCTCGGCCGGCTCGTTGCCCTCGGCGCCGGCGGGCTGGGGCGCCTCGCGCGAGCGCTTCGGCCACAGCGCGGCCTGAATCGTGGCCCCCGGCGTCGCGGTGAGGGTGGGAGACGGCCGCAGCCAATCCGGCAGCGGAAGAATCGACAGGATCAACG
>JAGSPQ010000014.1 GCA_018262385.1 Myxococcaceae bacterium
AACCGAGGGCTGAAGCGAGGCGGGGCGAGGGGGAGTGGGGCCGCAGCGGAGGGCGAGAAGGTGTCGCAGGCAGACGGGGGCGAGGCGGTCAGTGGCCAGGTGCCGTCGTCGCGAGTGAGGAGGCCGCGAGCCGTCAGAGGAGGGCCAGCTGCGGCGGCCCGGTGGAGGGTGGAGGCAGGCGGACGGCGCGCGGGCACCAGGGAGCAGCGGCGCGTCGCCGGTTCGTTCAGGTCTGATCATTGCCGGGATGATCCGGCCTGCTCTACCGGTTGGTCGGTGGGTTTTCGAGCCGTGAATTCACCCCCACCGTTTTGTTTGGGCTGATCCTACGGGGTGGTACGGTCTGCCCTCCGCACTCACCTATGTAGCGACGGATGGCGCAGGAACCCGACAACACCAAAAAGGAAGCACGGAGCCCCGGGCCAGAGCTGCGCCTGATCGACCGGCGCGCCTTCGTGGGCTTCCCCGAGCTGAAGCTCGCGCCCGGAGTCACCGTCACCGACTTCGCGCTCCAGATTCCCGACGTCACCTTCCCGATGAACCTCTCGGGCGGGGCCTCGAAGTACCAGAAGAAGAAGCTCGACTTCGGCTTCCTCGAGCTGAACATCGACGCCGAGGTCATCCACCGCCAGCTCGCCGCGCTGGCCGGCAAGCTGGGCGAGCTCGACGATCTCAAGCTCCACTTCCGCCCCGGCTACCTCGAAGTCCAGGCCCGGCTGCGCTCGGCCGAGCGGGCGGCGCTGACCTTCAAGGCCGCCTTCGACGGCGACGGCGAAAAGCTGGCGGTCTACCTCTACGACGTCCGGTTCTACGCCTGGGCCTCGGTGCCCGCCGCCCGGCTGCCGGCGCTGGTCACCCAGGGCCTCCAGGAGAGTGCCTCGGCCCACCTGCCGCACCTCGAGCGGCGCGGCGCCAACGGCTTCACCACCCGCATCCTCCCGGTGCTGGTCGAGCTGGCGGCGGTCGCCCGCGGCTTCAAGATGCCCTCGCTCGACCAGGCCCGCCTCGCCGAGGCCTCGATCTCCGGCAAGGGGCTGCGGCTGCGCTTCTCGTCCGGCGGGCTGCCGCCGCCCTCGCCCCCCGACGAAGAGCTGCTGCTGACGCTGGAGGGCGCCCGCGCGTTCGCCGACGCCGAAGAGCTGCTCGCCGAAGGGAAGCTGCTCGAGGCGCGCGAGGCGTACCTGAAGCTGGGCGACGCCACCGAGGCCCACCCGTTCGCGGTCGAGCGGCTGCTCACCCTGCTGGTCGCCGACCCCCAGGCGCACGAGATGGCGCTCGACGTCGCCGCCTCGCTCCACCGCCGGCGGGAGAAGAGCGCCACCGCGCTGTGGGCCGAGGCGGTGGTGCGCGAGCGCCGCGGAGAGTTCGCCCGCGCCTCCGAGCGCTACCTCGCGCTGTGCAACCTCGCCCGCCGCCAGCAGGAAGAAGCGGGCGCCTTCTTCGCCGCCGAGGCCGGAGCGCGCGCCGCCCGGGACCACGCGCCGCAGATGGCGGTCAAGGCGCTCCACGAGCTGCTCGGCCTCAAGCCGGATCACCTGCCTTCGCTCAAGGCGCTGGCCCGCGCCTCCGACCAGGCGAAAGACCGCGCCGGCGCGATTCGCGCCTACCGCCGCCTCACCGCCCTCGCCCGCGATCCGGCCGATGCCGCCGAGGCCCACGTGCAGCTGGCGCGGCTGTGCGCCCAGACCGACGACGACATTCCGGGAGCGCGGCTGCACTGCGAGGCCGCGCTGCGGCTGCTGCCCGATCATCCCGACGCGCTGCTGCAGCTGGGCGAGCTGTGCTTCAAGAGCGGCGAGTACCTGCGGGCGATCAAGGCGCTCGATCGGCTGCGCGAGGTCGGGCTCTCCCGCCACGAGGTCGATCGGATCGGCCGCGCCAACCTGCTCGCCGGCCAGGTCTGGGAGCTCGGCCTCAAGCAGCTCGAGAACGCGCTGCTGCGCTACCGCGAGTCCGCCTCGCTGCTGCCCGGCGAGCCCGAGCCGCTCTACCTCTCGGCCCGCGTCGCCGACGCACTCGGCCGCACCCAGGAGGCCGTCGCCGGCTACCAGCAGGCGATCGAGCTGGCCGGCCCCGCTCCGGCGCACGAGGCGGCCCGCCACGCCGCCCACCAGTCGCACCACGCGCTGGCGAAGCTGTTCAAGGGCAAGCTGTCCGAGCCGGCCCGCGCCAAGGATCACCTCGAGGCCGCCTTCGCCCTGGTGCCGACCGACCTGTCGGCGCTCGACGAGCTGCTGCCGCACTTCCGCGCCACCGGCCGCGCGGTCGAGCTGGCCGACGCGCTCGAGAAGGCCGCCGCGGTGGTCGAAGACGGCCTGCGCCGCGCCGCGCTCTGGGCCGAGGCCGGCGAGCTGTACCGCAACCGCCTCGCCCAGCCCGAGAAGGCCGAACGGCTGCTCAACCAGGCGGTCGAGGCCGACCCCCGCAGCCGGCCCGCGCTCGAGGGGCTGCTCGCGCTCGCCGAGGCCCGCCGCGATGGCCCGCAGCTGGGCCGCTGCCTCAAGGCCCTTGCGCTGCTCACCGAGGATCCGAAAGACCGGGTGCGCCACCTGCGCCGGCTGGCGGTCGCCGCCCGCGATCTGTCCTTCGACCTCGAGCTCGCCGCCTGGGCGTTCGCCGAGGTGCTCAAGGTCGAGCCGGAAGATCTCCCCGCGCTGGGCGAGCTGTGCGCGCTGCAGCGCCGCCGCGCCGACATGGCCGGGTTGGCGTGGGCGCTCGAGCGCCGCGCGGTCGCCGCCGAGACCCACGGCGACAAGCGCCTGGCCGCCGCCGCGCTGCGCGAGCTGGGCCAGGTGCTCGAGGCGCGGCTGGGCCGGCCCGGCGAGGCGCTGGTCGCGCTCGAGAAGGCCGCCCGCCTGTTCCCCGAAGTCAACGCGCTGCTCGACCTGGCCAACCTCTCGCTGCGAATCGAGCGGCCCACCAACGCCCGCCGGGCGCTGGAAGACGTGCTCACCCTGCTGCCGAAGCACGCCGCGCCCGAGAAGCTCGCCGAGGTGCGCGCCCGGCTCGGCAAGGCCTGCGACTCGCTGGGCGACAAGGACGCGGCCCGCGAGAACTACGCCCTGGCGTTCCCGCTGCGCCGCCTCGACGACGAGCTGTGCGAGCGGCTCGAGGTCCTCTACGAGGAGGCCAACCTCCACCGCGAGCTGACCGACCTGTGGGCCGCCCGCGCCCAGGCGCTGCTGCAGGCCAACCGGCCTTCCGATGCCGCCCCGCTGTTCTTCAAGAGCGCCCAGGCGCTGCTCAACGCCGGAGATCGCGCCGGCGCCCAGCTGCGGCTGGCCGCGGTGCTCGACGCCGCTCCGACCGGCGAGAAGGCCGGCGAGGCGCTCGAGGCGATGGGCGATCTCGAGCTCGAGCGCGGCGAACGGCTCGAGGCCGCCAAGCTCTACGCCCGCCGCGCCGGGCTCGAGAAGGAAGCCCGAGCTGCCTCGCGCTGGTTCTTCAAGGCCAGCACCCTCGCCCAGGGCACCACCCGCGAAGAGACGTACCTCACCCAGGCGCTCGAGCGGGACGGCGCGTTCGTCCCCGCCCGCCTGCGCCACGCCGAGCTGGTGTTCGACGCCGATCCGGCCACCGCGCTGAAGGATCTCGAGGTGGTGCTCGCCGCCGACGAGAACGATCCGGACGTCGGGCGCACCGACAAGCCGGCGCTGCTGCGCAAGGCCGGGTTCGCCGCGGTCCGCGCCCAGCAGGCCGAGACCGCCCGAGCGCTGCTCGCCCAGTACGCCGCCTGGCGGCCCGAGGATCTCGAGGTCTCGCTCGAGCTGGCCAAGCTCCACCGCCGCGCCGGCGCCACCGAGGCGCTGGTCGATCTGCTCGGCGAGCTGTGGCCGCGGCTCGAGGGCCAGGGCCGGCGCACCGCCCGCCGCGAGTACGCCGAGGGCGCGCTGCAGCTGGGCCGCCACGACGAGGCGCGCGAGGCGCTGCGCAGCGCGCTGGGCGACGAGCCTTCCGACACCTGGGCCGCGGGCGAGCTGCTCAAGCTGCTGCCGGTCGACGACTCCACCCTCGACGAGCGCTCGACGCTGATCTCCTCGCTGATCACCGAGGCCACCGGCGACGCGCGCGCCCAGCTGCTCTCCCAGCGGGCCGAGCTGCACCGGGCCCGGGGCGCGCTGGACGCCGCCCGCGCGGATCTCGCCGACGCCTCCGCGCTCGCCGACCGCCCGGTGCCGCTGCTGCGCGCGCTTGCCGAGGTCGCCCGCCTCTCGGTCGACGACGCGGTCGAGCTCGAGGCCTGGCGGCTGGCGCTGGCCCGCGCCGGCGGCGACGAGGCGCTGGTCGCCGACGCGATCGAGCGGGTGCTCTTCATCGCCCGCGCCCGGGTCGAGCGGCAGGAGCTGCCCAAGGCGGGCGAGGCGTTCGAGCTGGCCACCACCCTGCCGCTGTCGAACGACGATCGCTGCGACGCCTTCCTCGGGATCGCGGTCTGCGCCCGGATCACCGGCGACTCGCGCCGCGCCGAAGCCGCGCTGCTCGAGGCCTCGAAGCAGGGGCCGCCCCCTCGCCGGGTCGAGGCGCTGATCGAGCGGGCCGCGCTGCTCGAGGCGCGCGACGCCCGGCAGGACGCGATCTCCGCGCTCGAGGCGGCGCTCGCGCTGGCGCCGCGGCACCCGCAGTCGATCATCGGGCTGAAGCGAAACCTGCGCGCGGTGCGCGACTGGTCGGGGCTGGCCGAGGTGGTCGCCGCCGAGGCGGCCCAGACCCCGCGCGCCCAGGCGGCGCCGCTGTTCACCGAGCTGGCCGGCCTCTACCTCGATCAGCTCGGGCTGCCCGGCCCGGGTGAGGCGGCGCTCAAGCGCGTCGTCACCCTCGACCCGGCCGACGTCGGCGCCCGCCGCCGGCTCGCCGGGCTGCTCGCTCCGCGGGGAGAGGTCGAAGAGGCCACCCGGCTGCTCGAAGAGGCGGCCGCTTCTTCCGGCGTCGACGAGAGCGCCACCCTGCTGCGCGAGGCCGCCGCCCTCGCCCACGCCGCCGCCGACGATGGCCGCGCGCTGCGGCTGTACCGCAAGGCCCACGCCCAGGTCCCCGCCTCCGGGGCCCAGCTGCAGACCCTGGCCGATCTGCTCTACCTCCACGGCGCGGTGCGCGAGGCGCTGCCGCTGCAGCAGCAGCTGACCGTGCAGATGGACTTCGCCGACGCTCCGGACGAAGCCGAGCGCGCGCTGCTGCGGCTGGCCGATCTCGCCGAGCAGACCGGCGACGCGGCGCTCGCCGAGAAGACCCTGCGGCGGGTCAGCCAGGAGCGCCCGCTCAACTCGGTCGCGATCGAACGGCTCGCCGCGCTGGTGCAGCCGCGCAACCCCCGCGAGGCGCTCGGGCTGCTGGCCGCCCACGCCCGCGCCCTCTCGCCCTCGCCCCGCACCGTCGAACGCCTGCTGCAGCTGGCCCGGCGCGCGCGCGAAGAGCTGGCCGACTTCGAGCTGCCCGCCGAGCTGTACGCCCGCGCCGCCGAGCAGGCCGAGGCGCCGCTGCCGATTCGCCTCGAGCGCGCGAAGCTGCTGCGCGACGCGGGCCGCACCGGCGAGCTGATGGGCGAGCTGCTGCAGATCGCCCAGCTGCAGCTGACCTCGGGCGAGGTCGAAGCGGCGCTCGACACGTACCAGGAAGAGGCCGAGCTGGCGCTGCAGGCGGGCCGGGTCGACGAGGCGCTCAAGTCGCTCCAGGCGATGGCCGAGCTGTGCGACGAGGAAGGCCAGGGCGAGCGCGCCGCCAGGCTCTGGGTTCGCCGGGCCGAGCTGCTGCGCGACAGCAAGCTGGATCTGGTCGGGGCCGAGCAGTCGCTCCAGCAGGCGTGGGTGCTCGATCGGAAGAGCGAGACCGCCGAGCTGGGGATCGCGCTCGCCCGCCGCCGGGCCGATCGCGACGCCGAGATCGACTGGCTCGAGCGCACCCTCGAGTCCTTCGCCGACCACACCGGCAAGGCCCGGGCGTTCGTCGCGCTCGCCCGGCTGCACCTGGGGCTCCCCGCCGAGTCGTCCACCGGCGAGGCGCTGCCCCCCGGCGCGCCGATGCTCGCTCCCGACCAGGCCGAGGCGGCGCTGAAGCAGGCGCTGATCTTCGCCCCCGGGCTGGCCGAGGCCGAGGCGCTGCTGCTGGCGATGTACGAGCGGCAGGATCGGGTCGGCGACGTCGCCGCCTTCTTCGAAGAGTCCGCCCTGCGCGCGACCTCGCTGCCCGAGCGCGCCCGGATGCTGCTGCGCGCCGCCGCCCTCTACAAAGAGAAGGCGAACCAGCCCCACGCCGCCGCCGCCGCGCTGCTCGCCGCCCGCGCCGCCAACCCGGACGACGCCGCCCTCACCGGGCTGGTCGCCGATCAGCTCCACCAGCTGGGCCGTCACCAGGAAGCGGCCGACTTCGACGCGCTGCTGCTGGAGGCCGATCCGTTCCACCCGGCCTTCGCCCGCCACCTCACCTTCCTCACCGAGTCGGGCGACGCCCAGGGCCGGGCGGTGCTGTTGTCCCGCCGCGCCGAGAAGGAGTCGGGCCCCGAGGCCGCCAGCCGCTGGCTCGGCGCGGCGAAGGCGTTCACCGAGGTCGGGGCCAACGAGCGGGCGCGGGTCTGTGAAGACCAGGCGTTCGAGGCCGCGCCCGAGGACGACGCCGCCTTCCTCACCCTCGAGGAACGCGAGAAGAGCGAGCCCCGCGCGCTGGCCGACGTGTTGTTCGCGCGCGCCCGCGCCGTGCCGGCCCAGACCGGGGAGCTGCTCAAGCGGCGCGCGAAGCTGCTCACCGACGCGGGCGAGGCGCTGGAGGCCGCCGCGGCGTGGGACGATTTGCTCGCCGCCTCACCCGACGATCTCGACGCCCTCGCCCAGCGCGCCGAGCTGGCCGCTTCCAGCGGAGGCCCGCGCGCCTCGCAGCCGTTCGATCGCCGCCTGCTCCAGCTGGGCGGCGACGGCCTGGCGGCCGAGCTGAAGCTCAAGCTGCAGCACCGGTTGGGCCACGCTGCCCTCGAGGCGAAGGCGTTCCACGACGCGGCCGAGGCGTTCGAGGCGGTGCGCGCGCTGGATCCCGACGGGCCGAAGGGCCGCGAGGCGCTCTCGCTGCTGGTCGAGGCGTACACCAACACCCGGGACAACGCGGGGCTGTTCCGCGCCACCCTCAAGCTGGCCGAGCTGGCCGAGGGCGCCGAGGCGACCGCGCTCTACCGCCGCGCCGCCGACCTCGCCGAGAAGCCGCAGGACGCGATGGCCGCCCTCGGGGTGCTGGTGCGGCAGTCTCCTTCCGACGAGGGCTTCTACGCCCGCGCCCGCCAGGCGCTGGTCGCGATGGGCAAGAGCGGCGAGCTGCTGTGGCTGCACGAGCAGTTCGCCGAAGCCGCCGGAGGAGAGCAGGGCGCCGCGGCGCTGCTCGAGGCGGCCGACCTGGTCGAGCGCGAGTTCCAGGACGAGGGCCGCGCCACCGACCTGCGGCAGAAGGCGAGCCGGATCGACCCCAGCAACACCGCCGCGCTCAGCCGGCTGGCGGCCGACCAGCGCCGCAAGGGCGACCAGGCCGGGCTGCTCGACACCCTCACCCGGCTGGTGCCGACGCTCGAGGAGGAGCCCGCGGCCGAGGCGCTGCTCGAGCTGGCCGGGCTGCGCCAGAGCGCGGGCGACATCCCCGGCGCGCGCGAGGCGCTCCAGTCGCTGCGCGCGCGGGGGGCGGCCTTCCCCGGCTACCTCGGGGCGCTCGATGCGTTGATCTCGCTCGAGCAGTCGCAGAGCAACGGCGACGCGCTGGGCGAGGTGCTGCTCGAGCGGGCGGCGCTCGAGTCGGGCGACGAGAAGTCGAGCCGGCTGGTGGCGGCGACCCGCGCCTTCCAGCAGGGCGGAAACTTCGAGCGCGCGCTGGTGGCCAGCCGCGAGGCGCTCGCGCTGCGGCCCTCGGTCGAGGTGCTGCTGCTGATGGTCGAGCTGGCCCGGGCGATGAAACAGCCCCGGCGCGCCGCCCAGGCGCTGGTGACGGCGGCCGGCCTGAGCAGCAAAGAGCCGAAGGTGCAGCGGCAGCTGTTGATCGACGCCGTCGCCGCCTGGGAGCAGGCCGACGAGCCCGAAGAGGCGATCGACATCCTCGAGCGGGTGGTGCGCGAGCACCCCGACGCGCTCTCGCCCACCGAGCTGGCGCACCGGTTCCTGGTGTTGAAGCTGCCGGCGCGGGCGCTGGCGGTCGGCTTCGCGCCGCTGATGGCCGCCGGGGACTTCGTCGGTGCGCTCAAGCTGGCCGACGCGGCGAAGGACGCGGCGAAGGCCACCGAGGCGCTCTGGGCGCTGGCCCGGCTGGACGGCAACTCGGTGCACGCCTCGCGGCTGGCCGATCAGCTCGAGGCGGATGGCGACACCGAGGATCTCGAGCAGCTGGCGCTCGCGCTGCAGCAGTCGGGCGCGGTCGAACGGGCGCAAGCCCTGTGGTCCGAGCTGCTGCTGCGGTTCGGCTCGCCGCTGGCGCTGCAGCACCTGGCCGAGGCGGGCGAGCTCAACAAGGTGATCTCCGCCGCGCTCGAGGATCCGCGCCCGCGGCTGCTCGAGCTGTTGCTGCCCCACGCTTCGGCGATCGACGCCGCCACCCGCGAGGCGCTGTGGAAGGCCGCCGCCGAAATGCTGCCCGCGCGGCGCAAGTCGCTGGTTCGCCAGCTGGCGGATCTGCGCAAGGACGCCGGCCGGGCCGAGGAAGCGGCCTTCTCGCTGCTCGAGCTGATCAAC
Organism: Myxococcaceae bacterium; assembly: GCA_018262385.1. Taxonomy (GTDB): domain Bacteria; phylum Myxococcota; class Myxococcia; order Myxococcales; family Myxococcaceae; genus JAGSPQ01. The sequence goes on from JAGSPQ010000014.1 coordinate 8,688, forward strand.
CTCGAGGAGAACAGCCTCGCCCGCTCGGCGCTGCACCTCGAGCGCGGCGAGCTGCTGCTGCACGAGCTGAAGCAGCCGCAGCAGGCCCGCGAGGAGTTCGAGCGCGCGCTGGTCGACGACGGCACCTCGTTCGGGGCGGTTCGCCACCTGGTGACGTTGACCCAGGGGCAGGATCCGGGGCGCTTCATCGCGATGATCGAGCGGCTCACCGAGCTGGCGGGGCCCGAGGCGGTCGAGAGCTACCGCCCCGCGCTGGTCGACGCGTTCGAGGCGCAGGGCCGGCCGCGGGACGCGCTGCGGTTGTTGGGCGAGCTGCCCGAGACGCCCGAGAACCTCGCCCGCCGGGCCACCCTCGCCAGCGCGCTCGGCCTCACCGGCGAGGCGCTCCAGCTGCGCGAGCGGGTCACCACCTCGACGGGCGAGCTGGAAGGAATCCTCGCCGGGTACCTGCAGGCCGACCTGATCCCGATGGCGGTGCGGCTGGGCGAGCGGCTGGTGGCCGAGCAGAAGCTGGAGCCGGCGACGCTGAGGTTCCTCGCCGAGCGGCTCTCGCCCACCCAGCAGGGCGCCGGGCTGGCGGTGAAGGTGTGGCCGCAGCTGCTCGAGCGCGCCGGGGACGCCGACGGCTGGACCCTGTTCGCCGAGGCGCTGCGGCAGCTGGGCCGGGAAGACGACGCCGCGCTGGCCGATGGCTTCGGCGCCGCGCTCACCTCCGGCGAGGCCCAGGCGGCGGCGGTGCGTCCGGAGGCGGTGGATGCGCCCGACGCCTACCGGTTCCCGCCGGTGCCCGAAGGGCTGATGCCGGTCACCGACACCAACATGCCGCGGCTGAAGGCGGCGCTCGACGACGCGCTGCTCGGGCTGGGCGCGAAGGGAGTGAGCGTGGTGCTGGATCCGACCGGCGGGCCCGAGGCGTGGCTGGCCGCAACCGGGACGGTGGTGATCGGCGCGGGGGCGCTCGCCGTCTACGGGCAGTCCGAGCTGACCTACCTGCTGGCGCTGGCGCTGGCGCTCGGAGAGGCGGGCCACACCCTGCGCGAGCCGGGCGAGGTGAAGGGGTTCGCCGAGGCGGCGGTGCGGGCGTTCGACGCCTACCCCTCGTCGCTCTCGGCGGGCCGGGTGCTGACGCTGCTCGATCCCCGGGTACGCGGAAAGGATCCGCAGCTGGGGCAGATGGCGCAGCTGCTGCCCGACAGCCCGGCGTTCGTCGCGGTGGCGCGGCGGGCGCTCGAGCGGCTCGGCCGCTGAGCCTCGGCGGGCTACCCGCCCACGATGGCTACTTGCCGCCGCCGTTGATCGCCTTCGCCTCGCGGTAGCCGTCGATCGCGAAGCAGGTGTTGGCGAGGAACACCGCGACGAACATTAGCCCGAAGGCGGTGGGGCTGGCGGTCTGAAGGTTGGTGCCTCCGGCGAACACCGGGCCCTGCTCGACCGCGGTCAGCATCAGCGCGGCGAGCGTCCAGCCGATGCCGAGCAGGGTCCGCTTCCCGTTGTAGATGTAGCCGGGACCCATGAAGAAGAAGTTCAGCAACGCCGCCAGCCAGGGTTTTTTCATATGGAGACAGACGGTAGGGCCGGCCGGAACCAATCGGAAATTCTTGAACCTCGGGGAAGCGGGCGAAACCACTGCGTGTATGGTGCCCGCGATGACGCGCTTGGCTCTGGCAGTGACGGCGGTCGCCCTCGGTGGGTGTCGGATGGACGAGGGGCCGCCGGGCGACGAGAACATGGGGCTGTACCAATTCCGCGCCGACCCGGTGTCGATCGCCTGCGGCCTGCCCGACATTCCGGGCGGCGGGTTCGAGTTCTCGGGCACCTTCTCCCGCTTCCGGGACGGCGGAGCGGTGTTCCTGACGTTGAACGGGATCGCGCGCGATGCCGGCTTCGATGGGCAGATCGTCACCTCCCGTCACTCGGCGGCGCGGACTTTCAAGCTGCCCGACGGCGGGGCGTGCGCGCCTTGTGAGATGCGGGTGGTGGAGTCGCTGTCGGTGGCGCTGGTGTCGAAGTCGCAGAGCTCCGCGGTGGGCGATCGCTGCCCGGCCAATCCGCTCGATGGCGGCCTGCCCGCCGCCGATGCGGGAGTGACGCTGCCGGGCAGCACCGAGACCGGGTTCGACGCGGTTCGCGCCTGCGGAGAGCTGACCGAGCAGATCGTCGGCAGCGGCACCTGCGATCCGCTGTGCGCGTGCCTGCTCCAGTACCGGCTGGTGGGAGAGCGGAAGTGAAGCCCGCGGTGGTGCTGCTGTCGGGTGGCCTCGACTCGACGACCTGTCTGGCGCTGGCGAAGCAGCAGGGCTTCGCGCCGGTGTGCCTGGCGATCGCCTACGGCCAGCGGCACGCGGTCGAGCTCGAGCGGGCCCGCGCGGTCGCCACCGCGATGGGGGTGACCGACTTCCGGATCGTCTCGCTGTCGCTGCGCGAGATTGGCGGCAGCGCGCTCACCGCCGACATCGACGTGCCGAAGGATCGCGAAGAGAAGGCGATGGCGAGCGAGATCCCGCCCACCTACGTGCCGGCGCGCAACACGGTGTTCCTCGCGCTCGCGCTCGGGCTGGCGGAGGTGATCGGCGCGACCGACATCTTCATCGGGGTCAACGCGGTCGACTACAGCGGGTACCCCGACTGCCGTCCCGAGTTCATCCGCGCCTTCGAGGCGCTCGCCCAGCTGGCGACCCGGGCGGGAGTGCAGGGCGCGCACTTCACCATCCACGCGCCGCTGTCGGGGATGAACAAGGCGGAGATCATCCGCGCCGGGGTGGCGGCGGGGGTCGACTACGCGCTGACCCACTCCTGCTACGACCCGGTGGGCGAGCTGGCGTGCGGGCGGTGCGACAGCTGCCAGCTGCGGCGGAAGGGTTTTGCCGAGGCGGGAGTGAATGATCCGACCCGGTACGTACGTTGAGTCTCCAGATGCTCCGCGTGCTGCTCGGGTGGTCGTTGCTGGCGGCGCCTGAGCCGCTGGTCGAAGGCCAGAGCGTGGTGAGCGACCTGGTGGTGGACCTGCGCTACGCCACCGCCGACAACTTCATGAAGCAGAAGGTCTACCCCGACAGCGCGAAGTGCCTGCTGTTGCAGTCGGCGGCGACGAAGCTGCAGGCGGCTGCGAAGGCGCTCAAGGCGAAGGGCTACCGGCTGAAGGTGTGGGACTGCTACCGCCCGCTGTCGGTGCAGTTCGAGCTGTGGAAGGTGTTTCCGAAGCCGGGGTACGTGGCGGATCCGAACAAGAAGGGCAGCCTGCACAACCGCGGCGCGGCGGTGGATCTGACCCTGGTGACCCTCGAGGGGGGCGAGGTGGAGATGCCCACCGCCTACGACAACTTCACCCGGGCGGCACACCACTCGTATTCCGCCGGGACGCCGGAGGCGAGGTTGCACCGCAGCATTCTGCGCGAGGCGATGGAGGGGGCGGGCTTCAAGCGCAACCCGATGGAGTGGTGGCACTACGAGCTGCCGGGGGCGATCTCGCTGCCGGTGCGCGACGACCCGTTCCAGTAGGCGCGCCTCAGGTCAGCCCGGGCAGCGGCCCCTGGCAGTAGGCGGGATTGCCGAACCGGGTGGCCGGGACCCCGACCGCGTTGAGCGCCGAGACGAGCAGGTCATTGTGCGCCGCACCATTCGCATCGACGAACCGCCCGGTGCGCAGCGTCCCCCCGGCGCCGCCGGCGAGCACGAACGGCACCTGGGTGTGCGAGTGGGTGTTGCCCTTGCCGAGCTCATTCCCCCAGACGACGAGCGAGTGGTCGAGCACCGAGCCCGAGCTCTCGGCCAGCGCCTCGAGCCGGGCGACCAGCCAGGCGAACTGGGCCGCGTACCAGGTGTGAATCCGCTCGAGCTGCTTCTGCGCCGC
>JAGSPQ010000378.1 GCA_018262385.1 Myxococcaceae bacterium
AGATCCAGCATCCGGTACATCACCCCCATGTCGGAGAAGCCGGGGGCTGCCATCAGGAACCGGCGCAGCGCCTGCGACTTCATCGCCGCGTCGGCCAGCAGCTTCATCGGCAGCGTGTCCTGGAGGAACCGCCGGTGCCCCATCGACGGGGTGAGCAGGCAGCCCCAGATGTCCTTCGCGATGCTCTGCGGCTCGTCGGTCAGCGCGCGAACGCCCAGCGCGAGCGAGATCGCCGAGGGGGTGTCCTCGTGGGCGGCGATCTCGGCGATCAGCACCCGCTTGCCGGTGCCGGCGAAGATGCGGGCGATCGCCGCGGCGACCGTCGTCTTGCCGACGCCGCCCTTGCCGGTGACGATCACCAACCGGCGCTGCGCGAGGTCGAGCAATGCCACCTGAAGCCCTCGACTACCCCGGGGCGCGAACGGACACGCCGTGCTGCTTCAGGTAGGCGAGCGCGGCCGCCGAGGCCGTGCCGTCGTGCCCGTCTTTCTTCGCCGCCTCGTAGTACGTCTGGTAGCTCACCCCGGAGAACCCGTAGGTCTTCGAGAAGCCGCCGAGCACCTCGTCGATGGTGTCCGAGTAGGGGCAGAACAGGTCGAGGTACCCGCCGACCAGGATCAGCCCGCTGAGCATGTCCTTCTCGGTGACCTTGCCGTGATCCTTCACCGCCAGGTGCTTCTGCATCTCCATCAGCACGGTGGAGGTGATCACCTCGCGGCTGCGCGAGCTGAAGCGCGAGTTGACCGACACGGTGTGGAACGTCTGCCCGTCCTTCTTCACCTCGGTGATCCGCACCTTCTCTTCCGGCGGCCCGACGAACCAGCCGCCGGGGAGCATCTTGTCGCTCTTGCCCACCGTCAGCGGCGCCGAGTGGTTCGCCTCGGCGAAGTAGAAGAACGAGGTGTTGGCGTAGCCGATCGCGTGGGTCAGCTTCGCGCCCGACAGTTCCTGGGGATCGTCGTCGAGCGCCGCCGGGCTGAAGACGTGCGCGCCGCCCCGGGTGGCCAGCCGGCCGGGATCGAAGAACCGATCCGGCCCGATCGCGCTCATGTCGGCCACGCCGTCGCGATCGTCGTCGCGGGTGGCGAGGTTCCGCTTGTCGTCGGGCAACATGTAGTTGCTCTCGGGCTGGATCAGGTTCGAGCCGACCACCCGCTTCTTGATGTCCGAGTAGTCGGCCCGCGCCGCGATCGACAACATCGTCGCGTCGAGCACCTGCTTGTCGTCGCTGCCGTAGGCCGACGAGAAGGTGCTGGTGAGGTGCACCCCCGGGTACTTGGCGAGGAAGTCGCCCTGGCTCTGCTTGCCCCGGCAGTTGAACAGCTCGACCAGCTTGGTGCCGTTCATCGTCTTCGGCGCAGTGGCGAGCGCGCCGTCGATCACGCCGCCCAGCTGCGAGTGGCCCGAGTAGAGGATCAGGTTCGCTTCCGGATCGTTCATGTCGCGCAGCACGTTCTCGTCTTCCTTCTTCAGCACCACGTGCACCGGCAGCGGCGGGTTCTTTCCGGTCGAGTCGGCGATCGTCCCGCGCAGCTCGAGCGTGCCGCCCGAGTCCTTGACGACCTCGAGCCCGCGCTTCTTCCAGTTCGAGACCTCTTCGCGCCAGAACTCGTCCATCACGTAGTGGCGCACCTCGAGCTTCGGCTTGCCCGGGCCCTTGAACCACTCGTCGTACGGCGGGCGCGGCGGCAGCACCTCGGCGCGGACGGTGGCGAGCCTGGCCGCCGCCGAGGCGGGGATCTCGAGCCGGGTGAAGTCGAGGTTCACCAGCATCGACTTGCGCAGCGGCAGGCTGGGCTCGGTGGCCATCGCCTTGATGTAGGTGTTGAGCGTCGCCTCGCGGGTGCCCTTCTCCGGAGCGGTGCGCGCCAGCGACAGCAGCAACGTCGCCGCCGCCGACCGCGCGAACAGCGGGCCCTGGGTGGTCGGCTTCTTTGCGTCATTGGCGGTGAGCGTCCCCGCCAGCTCTTTGGCGAGGGCGGTGCGCTGCGCGTTCGAGGCGTGGGCGAAGGGCGAGAACCCGGTCTCGATCAACCGGGCGGTCTCGATCCGCGCGCCGACTCCCGCCTTGCCGTTGAGCAGCAGCTCGCCGGTCTTCGAGAGCGAGATCTCGCCGGGCCCGCCTTCGCGGCGGCCGAGCATCAGGCTGCCGTCGGGCCGGGGGCGGGTGGTGTCGAAGCCTGTCCTTTGCGGCGTCGAAGGGCCGGTGGCCGGGCGGCTGGGCCGGGCCGGGGCGGCGGGAGCAGGGGCAGGGCGCACGCCCGGGTTGGCGCCCGGACGGGTGTGGGGATTGACGACCGACGGGTCAACGCGCAGCGGCATTGGCGGCTCCGGGAGGGACGACGCGTTTTACCAGATCGAGTAAACGCCCGTACGCCCATGGCTCTCCTCAAACCCTTCCGCGGCCTGCGTCCCCCGAAAACGAAGGTCCTCCACGTCGCGGCGCCCCCCTACGACGTGGTCAACAGCGCCGAGGCGCGCTCCTACGCCCAGGGCAACCCCGACAGCTTCTTCCAGGTCTCGCGTCCCGAGGTCGGGCTGCCGGAGGGCACCGACGAGCACTCGGACGCGGTCTACGCGCGCGGCGCGCAGAGCCTGAAGGACTTCCTGACCCGCGGGGTGCTGGTGCAGGATCCGCAGGCGCACTTCTACGTCTACCGCCAGAAGATGGGCACCCACCTGCAGACCGGGCTGGTCGCCGCGGCGAGCGTCGACGAGTACGACCGCGGGCTGATCAAGAAGCACGAGCTGACCCGGGAAGACAAAGAGGACGATCGCACCCACCACATCGACGCGCTCGACGCCAACGACGAGCCGGTGTTCCTCGCCTACCGCGCCGCGGCGCCGATCGACGCGCTGATCGCCGAGATCACCCACGACGCCCCCGAGTACGACTTCGTCACCGACGACGGCATCGGCCACACCTTCTGGGTCGCGCCGGTCGAGTTCAACCCACTGCTGGCGGCCGCCTTCGCCCGGATCGAGGCGCTCTACATCGCCGACGGCCACCACCGCTCGGCCGCCGCCTCGCGGGTCCACACCCTGCGCCAGGGGAAGCCGGGCAACCACGACGCGTTCCTCGCGGTGGTCTTCCCGCACAACCAGCTGCAGATCCTCGACTACAACCGGGTGGTGAAGGACCTCAACGGCGCCGACGTCCCGCACTTCCTCGCCCGGGTCGAGGAGCGCTTCAACGTCGAGAAGAGCAAGCGCCGCAAGCCCGACCAGGTGCACCACTTCGGGATGTACCTCGACGGCCAGTGGTACGCGCTGACCGCCCGCCCCGGGACGTGGGAGCAGACGCCGACCGGCGTGCTCGACGTCACCATCCTGCAGAAGAACCTGCTCGCCCACGTGCTGGCGATCGGAGATCCCCGCACCGACAAGCGCATCGACTTCGTCGGTGGCATCCGGGGAACCGACGCGCTCGAGCAGCGGGTCGACTCGGGCTCGGCGGCGGTCGCGTTCTCGATGTTCCCCACCACCCTCGAGCAGCTGATGGCGATCGCCGACGCGGGCGAGATCATGCCGCCGAAGTCCACCTGGTTCGAGCCGAAGCTCCGGTCGGGCCTGGTGGTGCACCCGTTCTCCTGGACGTGATCGGCCGGGGGCTGGCCTCGGGGCTGTTGCTGCTGCTTGCCGGCTGCGCCACCGCCCGCGGCCGCCCGGTGAGCGCGCCCGGCGAGCTCGCCTACCGGATCTCTGGGCCCTCGACGCCCCGCGCGATCGACGTGGAGATCCTCCGGGTTCGCGGCGGGCCCGCGGCCTTCACCTTCGCCACCCCCGGAGCGGTCGAGCGCGTCCGCGCCCAGCTCGAAGACGGCGCCTTCGTCGAGCTCTCCGTGCCGGCCTCTGGCGAGCTGGACGTCCCCAACGACTGGGTCGCCCTGCGCTACCGCTTCTCGCTCGACGACGTGCACCGCTGGTTCGGCTCGACCGATCTGAGCTGGGGAGTGGCCAGTCAGGACGAGCTGCTGCTGCCCGGCGCCGCCTGGCTCTTGCGCCCGCGGGTCCCGCTGCCGGACTTGACCGCCACGATCTCGACCGCGGGGCCGGCCGCGCTGCTGCCGTGGGAGCCGCAGTCCGAAGGCCGGTGGGCGGTCAGCTCGCAGCAGCTGGCCGAGCCCGGCTTCCACGCCTTCGGCGGCCGCCGCTGCTACCTGACGGTGGGGCAGGGCCGGCTCGAGGTGGCGGTGCTGGGCGCCGAGCACCCGCTGGGCGACGCCGCGCTCTGCGAGTGGATCCGCAGCTCGGCCGCCGAGGTGCTGCAGGTGCGCGCCGAGTTCCCCGTCACCCGGGCCGCGATCTCGATCGTGCCGGTGCAGTCGAACGAGGCCAGCCCCTTCGGGCGGCTGCTGCCCAGCCACCCGCGCTCGCTCGGCTTTCTCGTCGGCAGCCAGGCCGTCTCCGAGGACTTCGCCAAAGACATCGTCGCGCTCCACGAGCTGCTGCACCTGGCCCACCCTTCGTTCGAGCCGAAGGAGACCTGGCTGACCGAGGGGCTGGCGACCTACTTCACCGAAGTCGCCCGGGCCCGCTCGGGCCGCCAGTCGCCCGAGAACGGGTGGGAAGAGCTGCTCGACGGCTTCGATCGCGGCGCCGAGGTTTCGGGCGGGATGCGGATGGACGAGGTGATCCGCGAGCAGGGCGTCGCCGGCCGCCTGCGGGCCGCGGCATGGACGGGGGTCTGGTTCCTCCTCGCGCTGGATCTCGAGCTGCGCCGCCTGACGCAAGGATTGCGCGCCCTCGACGACGTGCTCGACGCGCTCGGCAACCGCCCGATCTCGCTCGCCCAGTTCGCCGCCCAGGTCGATGCGCTCGCCGGCCAGCCGGTGTTCGAGGCGGTGTTCGCCCGCCAGCGCGGCCGCCCGGCGTTCGCGCTGCGCCAGGATCTGCTCGACGCGCTCGGGGTCCACCGCAGCGATGGCAAGGTTCGCTTCGAAGAAGCGCCCCGCGCCGCCGAGCGCGAGGCGTTGATGCGGATCAAGGTTCGGCCCAATCGGTAGCCGCG
>JAGSPQ010000379.1 GCA_018262385.1 Myxococcaceae bacterium
GCACCAGCGTCCCGCGGGCGTCGATCACCGGGACTCCGCGGGGTTGCACTCCGGCAGCGGCGGCCTTCTGCGCCAGCTCGGCAGCGGCGCCGGGATCCCTCTCGACGTCCTTCTCGGTGAACGCGATCCCCTTCTGCGTCAGCCACGCCTTCACCTTGCGGCAGTACCCGCACCAGGCGGTCGAGTAGACGATCACGTCGATCGACGGGCTCGGCGCGGCGGCCACCCGCGTCCCCTGCCGCCTGGCGTCGGCGGCGGCGGCCAGCAGCGCCTTCTCCAGGCTCGTCACCAGGGTCACCGCGCTCTTGCGCTCGTTGAGCTCGGTCTCGGCCCGCGCCTTCAGCGCTCTCACCTTCTCTGCCAGCGTCCCGGGCGCCTTCACGGCGTCGAGCTGGGTGATCGCGATCTGCCAATCGGCGGCCTCGATCGCCAGCTCGGCCCGCAGCACCCGCGCCGCGGCGCTCTTCGGGTCGATCAGGATCCCGCGGTCGGCGTACTTCTCGGCCTGCTCGAACTGCTCGAGGCTGCGCGAGCCCCGCGACGCCGCCTCGAGCCCGGCGGGGTGATCCCTGTTCTGCTTGAGGGCGAGCTCGGAGAGCGAGAGCGCCATCAAGCCGTCTTTCTTCTCCCGCGCCGCGGCGCTCGCCTGGGCCAGCAGGTCGGCGGCCGGCGCCTTGTCCTCCGCCGGCAGCTTCTGGTTCTCGAGCGCGAGGAAGACGTCGTCGATCTTCCCGCCCTCGAAGCTCTTCTTCGCCTCGGTGAGCGCGGGGCTGACCGACAGCAGCAGGCAGAGCAGCGAGACGGGCATACGCGGAAGCCTAGCGAGCCGGGCTCGGGCTTTCTTCACCAACTGCCGATCGCGCGTTACCGAAACGTCCCCAGGGGGACAATCAATCCGTGACCAGCACCGCCGCGCCCTGCAGCGCGCCCCGCCGGAGATCGGCCAGCGCCCGGTTCGCGTCCGAGAGCGGATACGGGTGGGTCACCGGGCGGAGCCCGGCCTTCGGCGCGAGGGCGAGGAACTCCGCCGCGTCCTGGCGAGTGAGGTTGGCCACGCTGCGCAGCACCCGCTCTCCCCACAGCAGCGCGTAGGGAAAGCGCGGGATGTCGCTCATGTGGATTCCGCCGCACACCACCGTGCCGCCGGGCCGCACCGCCGCCAGCGCCCGCGGCACCAGCTCGCCCACCGGAGCGAAGAGGATCGCCGCATCGAGCGGCACCGGCGGCGGCGCGTCCGAGCTGCCGGCCCAGCGCGCCCCCAACTCGCGCGCGAAGTCCTGAGCGGCGAGATCGTCGGGCCGGGTGAATGCGAACACCTCGCGCCCCTGCCAGCGCAACACCTGCGCGAGCAGGTGCGCCGCCGCGCCGAAGCCGTAGAGGCCGACCCGCGGCCCCGGGCCCGCCAGCCGCAGCGCCCGGTAACCGATCAGCCCCGCGCACAGCAGCGGCGCCGCCTCGAGATCGGTGAACTGCTCGGGCAGCGGGAAGCAGAAGCGCGCGTCGGCCACCAGGTACTCGGCGAAGCCGCCATCGCGGGTGGCGCCGGTGAACTGCGCGTGCTCGCAGAGGTTCTCCTCGCCGGCATTGCACCGCGCGCATGCTCCGCAGGCGAAGCCGAGCCACGGCACCCCGACCCGGGTGCCCGCCCGGTGCCCTTCCCCGCTCTCCACCGTGCCCACCGCTTCGTGGCCGAGGATCCGCGGGTAGGTGGCGCCGGCAATTTCTCCGTCGCTCAGGTGCAGATCGGTTCGACAGACGCCGCACGCCGCGACCTTCACCCGCACCTGCCCGGGACCCGGCGCCGCAATCGGGACGCGCTCGAGGGACAGCGGCTGGCCGGGCGCGTGGAGCACCGCCGCGCGCATCACTCCGCAGAGCGCCATCGGACCACCTCTGCTCGAGAAGTAACGCCCACCGGTGGCACCTGCCTTGCTGCCTCAACGGGTGATGCGGATCGCGCTGCTGTCCACCTGTGCCCTCACCACTCCGCCGACCGCGTACGGAGGAACCGAGCTGGTGATCGCGGAGATCGCGCACGGCCTGGTCGAGCTCGGCCATGAGGTCTCGGTGCTGGCGGTCGCGGGCTCGCGCCCGAAGGGCCGGCTCTACACCTGCAGCGCCGAGACGGTCTGGCCCCCGAACGATCTGGCCGAGCTGAGGCACGCGGCGGCCGCCTGGAAGATCATCGCGCGGGAAGGCTTCGACGTGGTCCACGTCCACCACGCGACCGCCCTCTCGCTCAACCACCTGCTGCCGGAGGCGTGCGTGCACACCCTCCACCACGTGCGCAACGAGAAGCTGCTCGCGCACTACCTCGCCTACCCGGAGGTGGCGTACGTCGCGATCTCGCACCGGCAGGCGCAGCAGTGTCCCGAGCTGGAGTTCGCGGGAGTGGTGCACCACGGGCTCGACCCGGCGCGGTATCCGTACGGGGGCGGGCGCGGCGGGTACTGCGCGTTCATCGCCCGGTTCGCGCCGGAGAAGGCGCCCCACCTCGCGCTGCTGGCCGCGCGCAAAGCCGGGATCCCGATCCGGCTCGCCGGGCGGCCGGACGACGTCACCCGCGACCAGGAGTACTTCCATCGCAAGGTGCTCCCGCTGGTCAAAGCCAAAGACACCACGCTGGTCGGAGAGCTGCCGCACGTGCCGAAGGTGGCGTTCCTCGCCGGGGCGCGGGCGATGCTGATGCCGCTCGACTGGGAAGAGCCGTTCGGCCTGAACATGATCGAGGCGATGCTGGTCGGCACTCCGGTGATCGCCTTCGGGCGGGGTGCCGTCCCCGAGGTGGTCGAAGAGGGAGTGACCGGCTTCATCGTCCACTCGGTCGACGAGATGGCCGAGCGGCTGGGCCAGCTCGACGGCTTCGACCGGCGCGCGTGCCGGGCCAGAGCGCTCGAGCGATGGTCCTACCGGCGAATGGCGGCCGACTACGTGAAGATCTACGAGCGGGTGGCGTGGGCGGGGATGGGGCGCGAGCTGACCGAATCGCACCGGCACAGCGCCTGGGGCCCCTGATCGCGAGGCTCCATGGAACTCGCCCCGTCGTCGCCGCTGGAGCTGACCGTCTCGGAGGACACCGAGCAGTTGGTGCGCGCCCACGGGGTGCTCTTCGTGGTGACCGATCGGGTGGGCGACGTGGCGCCGTCGGGCGCCAGAGATCGCGGCCTGTTCTTCGAGGACACCCGCTACCTCTCCCGGTACGAGCTGGTGGTGCACGAGGCGGATCTGGTCCACCTGTCGAACGAGACCTCGCACCCCGTCTACAACCAGATCGACCTGATGCTCTCGGGCCTCGAGACGCGCGACGTGCTCGACGATCCGGTGAACTACCTCCACATCCGCCGGCGGCAGCTGGTCGACGACGCGTTCATGGAAGAGCTGGTGTTCACCAACTTCCTCTCGCACGAGGTGACGCTCGAGGTGAACCTGGTGTTCGACGCCGACTTCGCGGACATGTTCGAGGTGCGCGGGGCCCGGCGCGACCGGCGCGGCAGCCTGCTCGCGCCGACGATCGGCACCGACGAGGTCGAGCTCGCCTACGCCGGGCTGGACGGCCGCCGCTACGGCACCCGGCTGCACTTCGAGCCCGCGCCCGAGAAGCTCGAGGCCACCCGGGCGACCTTCCGGCTGGTCATCCCCTGCAACAACTCGAAGGTGGTGACGGTGGTGGTGCGCCCGTCGTGCCTCACCCCGCGCTCGGTGCCGTTCGTCTCGGCGGCGCGGCGGGTGAGCGACGCGGTCGAGGCGTTCCGCAGCAGCTCGACCCACATCAGCTGCGACAACGTGGTCTTTCAGGGCGCGCTCGAGCAGGCGGTGACCGATCTCTACGCGCTGCAGATCTCGATCGGAGAGCACCGGATCGTCGCCGCCGGCACCCCGTGGTTCACCTGCCCGTTCGGCCGCGACGCGCTGCTCACCTCGTACTCGGCGCTGATCCTCAACCCGTCGCTCGCCACCCAGGCGCTGACGATGCTGGCGGCGTACCAGGGCAAGACCGAGCGCGACGACACCGAGGAGGAGCCGGGCAAGATTCTCCACGAGCTGCGCTTTGGCGAGATGGTGGGCGCGAAGGAGATGCCGCACTCGCCGTACTACGGCTCGATCGACTCGACGCCGCTGTTCGTGATCGTCGCCGACGCGCTGCTGAAGGTCTCGGCGGATCTGAAAGGCGCGCAGGCGATCGAGCCGGCGGTGCGGGCGGCGCTGGGGTGGATCGACAAGCGGACCCACGAAGGCCGCGAGTTCCTGAGCTACCAGAAGCGCTCGCCCCGCGGGCTCGACAACCAGGGGTGGAAGGACTCGCGGGCGGGCGTCTCGCATCCCGACGGCCGACGCGCCACTCCGCCGATCGCGCTGTGCGAGGTGCAGGGCTACTGCGTCGACGCCTACCGCCGGGGCGCCCGCTTCCTCGGAGCGCTCGGGCACCTCGACCTCGCCGCCACCTACGAGGAGCGCGCCCAGCGGATGACGGCGCACTTCGAGGACGAGTTCTGGCTGCCCGAGCTGGGGCGGTACGCGTACGCGATCGACGGGAAGGGCGAGAAGCTGCCGACGGTGGTGTCGAACTTCGGGCACCTGCTCTGGTCGCGGGTGCCGAGCCAGGAGCGGGCGGAGTCGATCGGCGCCCTGCTCACCGCGCCCGAGTCGTTCTCCGGCTTCGGGGTCCGCACGCTCGCCAGCGGGCAGAACGTCTACAACCCGCTCAGCTACCACAACGGAACGGTGTGGCCGCACGACAACGCGATCATCGCCAAGGGGCTGGCGAACTACGGGCTGCCGAAGCCGGCGGCGCGGATCTTCGAGGGGCTGGTGCTGGCGCTCGAGCACTTCCGCGATCGGCGGCTCCCCGAGCTGTTCTGCGGCCTGCGTCCCGAGGGCGGCGCGCTGGTCCCCTACCCGGTCGCCTGCAGCCCGCAGGCGTGGGCCTCGGCGGCGCCCTTCCTCTTGCTGCAGGCGGCGCTGGGGATTCACATCGACGCGCGGGCCCGGCACCTGGCGATCAGCAA
>JAGSPQ010001051.1 GCA_018262385.1 Myxococcaceae bacterium
TCCAGCGCGTCGTCGCCAAGTCCCATCGCTCGGTAGGCGACGGCGAGATCGAGATGGGTGACGGCGTCGGCAGGGCTCACGACGGGCTCGGCGGGCTTCGGGTGAGCGAACCCGGCCTTGAAGTCGGCGATCCTCGCCTCGACCGACGCATCCCCCTTCGGGGCCACCTGCCTGATCTTCTGCACCTCGTCGTCGACGATGTCTGCCAGCGCCCGCCGCGCCAGCTCGCGGGGACGCGCGCGCCAGATGAACTCCACCAGCGCCGGCTCTCCCTCGCGCATCAACTTCCCGAGCGCCGTCAGGCACGGCAGGCAGAACGCCTGCCCAGCCACCGCCACCAGCGACTCGGCCCGCCTTCGGCACAACGCGCAGCCTGGGGATTCGACCATCCTCGCCACTACAGCATCCCGAACAGCCCGAGCGGAAAGGAAGAGATCCCGTCGCCCCGGTGTACGTTCCAACAGCGTGGCCACCCCCTCCGCTCCCGCCCTCACGCGGATCTCGAGCTTTTTCGGCTACTTCCGTTGGCTGTTCATGCCGTTGGGGCTGATGGCGTTGATCGCGGTGGGGGTCCACGCGGCCGCCGACACCGTCGACGATCGCCTCCTCTGGCTGGTGCAGGGGCTCGACGCCTGGATGGACGGCCACTTCGCCCGCGTCGACGCGCTGCAGCGGTGGGTGGACCGGATCGGCTCCCGCGAGACGACGCTGATCGCCCGGGCGCTGACCCTGGTCTGGGAGCTGCTCGCCGACGGGGTGCTGCTGCTGCCGCTGCTCGGCTACCGGGAAGCCGCGCCGAGCGCGTTCAAGCGGGAAACCTGGCGCACCCTGCTGCAGCGGCTGAACCAGCAGCCGACCCCGATGCGGCTGATCCGCCCGATCGTCACCGGGATCTTCGCCCTCGCCGGCGCCTACGCGATCGCCCGCATGGTCGACGGCGCGCTCTTCATCTCGCTGCGCGCCGGAGTCGCCCCCGACGCGATCGCCCAACCGCTCGCCCGGGCGATCGCCTTTCTCGCCTTCCTCCACGTCTCGATCGCCCTCGGGTGGCGGGCGGTGCTGCGCGCGCTGCAGCACGCCGACTCCGCCTGCACCCCGGTCGCCGCCGCCGCCACCGCCGCCGAGCGGCTCGCCCTGCTCTCCGGGCAGAAGAAGCCCACCCGGGCGAAGAGCCCGTGGACGGTCGGCCTGGTCGGCTCGGCGATCGCCGTGCCGCTCGCGCTCGCCGCGCTCCTCGATGCCCTCCCGCTGTGGTCGTTCTTCCGGTAGCCGCCCGTGTTCGCGCCACGCACCCGGGGAATGTTCGACTTCTTCGCCGCGGCGGTCTGCCTCTGGGCGGCCGCCTACCACACCCCGCCGGGCGCGCTGGTGCTGGGGGCGATCGCGAAGCTGACCGACACCCGCACCAACGCCCGGCCGCTGCTGGCGTACTACTCAGGCGGCGTCTACGAATCGCAGACGATCGACACCCCGGCCGAGCTGCTCGATCTGCCGCAGCCCGGACTGCTCGCCGCAATCCCGCAAGGCCCGGCGATCGGCCGCGGCGTCTTCGCCACCCTGAAGAAAGGAACCGTGGAGCAGCGCAAGCTCGCCAACGCGCTGGCCACCCGCTACTCGATCGATCTGTCGCTGCTCGACGATCCTTCCCGCGGCCCCGAGCTGTGCGGCGTGATGATCGCCCGCGCCCAGGCCGATCTGGGCAGCGAGGACGCCGCGGTGGCCGACTTCGCCGCCCAGCGCGCCCGCTCGGAGAACCGGGCACTCGAGCTGCAGGTGCTCGCCCAGCAGCTGCCTCCCTCCGAGCGCGCGGCGGTCGACTCCGCGTCCCGGGCGCTGACCCTCGGCACCGCCTACGCGCTCGCCTGGCCAGTGCCCTCGCGCACCCGGGTCAGCTCTCCGTTCGGCTACCGCGACCACCCGACCCTCGGCCGGCAGCAGCTGCACACCGGCGTCGATCTCGCAGTGGCGGAAGGCACCGAGGTGCACGCCACCTCCGGCGGCGTGGTCCGGCGCGCGAGCGAAGACGGCGTCAACGGCCGGGTGGTGATCATCGACCACGGCCGCGGCGTCTCGACCGCCTACTGCCACAACTCGAGGCTCCGGGTGGTGACCGGCCAGACAATCAACGCCGGCGACGTGATCAGCGACTCGGGCAACACCGGCCGGTCGACCGGGCCGCACCTCCACTACCAGCTCGAGCTCGCCCACCAGGCGATGGACCCGTTCCTGTTCAAGAGCGCCCACTCGGTCGATGCGCTGGTCCTCGCGCCGAAGCCCCCACCTCCCGCGATCGTTCCCGCCGTGCTGCCGAAGCGGCCCAACCCGAAGCTGCTCGACGCGCTGAAAGTCAGCGGTCTGGACCCCACGGTGGTAGACGGCGGCCTTCATGAGCCCGACCGTCAAAGTCCGCCGCACGCGACCGAGTTCTGACCTTCCACTGCCCGCCTACCAGACCCCGCTGGCCGCGGGGATGGACCTCCACGCCGACCTCGACGCCGATCTGACCCTCGACAGCCTCGAGCGGGCCGCCGTCCCCACCGGCCTGTCGATCGAGCTGCCCCCCGGCTTCGAGGGGCAGATCCGCCCCCGCTCCGGGCTGGCGCTGAAGCAGGGGATCACCTGCCTCAACACCCCCGGCACCATCGACGCCGACTACCGGGGGGAGGTGAAGGTGATCCTGGTCAACCTCTCGAGGGCGCCGGTCACCCTCAAGCGCGGCGACCGGATCGCCCAGCTGGTGGTCGCCGCCGTCGCCCGCGCCACCCTGGTCGAAGCCGAGGTGCTCACTGGAACCACCCGTGGATCAGGGGGGTTTGGATCTACCGGGTGAGCCGACAGCGCACGATTGAAGTCCGGGCCATTTTCCGAGTAAAAACCAGTATTTGATTCTGAGTTGACCGACCGAGGTCGTTTCGTTTGCTTTGCTACCGCTGTGGCAGTCACGTCGCTGACACCAGTGAGAGCTGCCCCAATTGTGGGCAGAAGCTCTCGGGCGGCGGCGTGCGCCAGGCGACGGCGACTTTCTCCCGGCGGCGTCCCACCTCCAGCTCGATCGAAGGCGCGCCGTACAAGCCGGGCGATCTGGTCTCCACCCGCTACCTGATCAAGGACATCGTCGGCATCGGGCCGCTGGGCTTCGTCTTCCGGGCGCAGGACAAAGAGATCGACGTCGAGGTCGCGCTCAAGGTCATCAACCCCAAGCTGTGCCAGACGGCCGACGAGCGGAAGGGCTTCGCCAGGCAGATGCGGCTGTCGCGCAAGCTCAGCCACCCGAACCTGGTGCGGGTCTACGAGGAAGGCGAGGACCAGGATCGCCCCTATT
>JAGSPQ010000380.1 GCA_018262385.1 Myxococcaceae bacterium
CTCAACGGCGGGATCTGGACCCAGACCGAGAAGTACGAGTCGCTGGTCGACAAGGCGGGCCAGGCGGTGACGCCGTTCGCCCAGTTCCAGGTGCTGCGGGTGAAGACGGTGCTCACCCGCACCGTGGCCCTGATTCCGACGGTCAGCCGCTCCTACCTCTTCGCCACCGAGTGCTTCGGCACCGTGGCGACGATCAACTCGAACTCCGGCGAGTCCCAGACCGAGTTCAGCTCGGCGGCCGAGGTGCGCAGGCTCTCTCCGTGAGCGGCAGGCTCGCACTGCTGGGACTGCTCGCCTGCACCAGCGGGTGCCTGTCCTTTCATCGCGGCGCGATGCCCGGCGAGCCGGCCTCGGCGACCTACGTCAACCTGGGCGACACCCGGGTCCGCTACCTCGACGTCGGCAAGGGGCCGGCGGTGGTGTTGATTCACGGCTTCGCCTCCAGCCTCGAGACCTGGGGGAGGGTGGTGCCGGTGCTGGCGAAGACCCACCGGGTGCTGGCGCTGGACCTCAAGGGCTTCGGGTGGACCGATCGCCCCGAAGGCGACTACTCGCCGCACGCGCAGGCGCAGCTGGTGAGCGCGCTGATGGAAGAGCGCGGCATCGAGAGCGCAGTGATCGTCGCCCACTCGTGGGGATCCTCGATCGCGCTCGACCTCGCCCTCACCGAGCCGGCGAAGGTGACCCGCCTCGCGCTCTACGACGCCTGGGTCTACGAGGAGCAGCTGCCGTCGTTCTTCCACCTCGCGCGCGCCAGCGGCATCGGCGAGATCCTCTTCGGCCTCTTCTACGACCAGCGCCCGGACGAGCGGCTGGCCCAGGCGTTCTTCGAGCCGCAGCTGCTCTCGGAGCAGCTGGTCGAAGACGTCGAGCGCGCGCTCGAGCGTCCGGGCACCCGGGCCGCCGCGCTGGCCGCCGCGCGAGGGCAGCGGTTCGCTTCAGTTCAGGACGAGTACCGGAAGATCCTCGTCCCCACCCTGCTGCTGTGGGGCCGCGAAGACCGGGTCACCACCCTCGCCGTCGGCGAGCGGCTCTCGCGCGAGCTGCCCCAGTCGCGGCTGGTGGTCTACCCGCGCTGCGGCCACTTCCCGATGCTCGAGGCCGCCGCGGCGTCGACCGACGAGCTGCAGAAGTTCATCGTCGAGACCGAGCCCCACACGGTGGTGATCCCGATCGCCCGCGGAGAAGCACGGTGAGGCGCGCGCTGGTGCTCGCGCTGCTCCCGGCCGTCGCCGCCGCGTCCGGCCTCGCCGACCACGGAGAGGACCTCTTCGTCCGCGAGAAGTTCGAAGTGACCCTCAATGGCTACTTCCGGGTGCGGGGCGAGCTGCTCAACAACCTCGATCTCGACCGGGGCACCACTCCCTCCGGGCGCCCGCTGTACGCCGTCCCGCTCGGCAACCCCAACGGGCAGTTGCTGAGCACCGTCGACATGCGGATGCGCACCGACCTCGCCATCTACGCGCCGTTCGCATCGGCGGCGGTGAAGCTCCGCGCCGACCTGGTCGACAACCTGGTGCTCGGCTCGACCCCGTTCTTGAGCCCGGGCACCGGCAACGCGCCCACCCCGGCGACCACTCCGGGCCAGCTGCCGTCGACCCTGGTGCGGATCAAGCGCGCCTACGCAGAGGCGCTCACCCCGATCGGCCTCGTCGCCGCCGGGCGCATGGGCAACCACTGGGGCCTGGGGATCCTCGGCAACGGCGGCGACTGCCTCGACTGCGACCGCGGCGACGCCGCAGATCGCATCGCCTTCATCACCGCGATCGCCGGCCACCTCTGGGCGGTGGCCTACGACTTCAGCGCGGTCGGGCCGCTGATGGACCGCCGGGACGCCAGCCGCTCGCTCGTCTTCGAGCCCTCGGCCGACGTGCGCACGGTCAACTTCGCGGTGATGAACGTGCGGGTCGACGAGTCCCGCGAGCGCCGCCGCAAGGCCAACAAGGCCACCGTCGAGTACGGCCTGATCGCGTCCCACCGCTGGCAGGACTTCGACGTGCCCGCCGCCTACCTGAAGACCGCCGCGCCGGTCGCGCTCAGCCCGGCCCAGGTCGTCCCCCGCGGCTTCAGCGGCACCGCGTTCGACGTCTGGCTCCGCCTCACCTGGCCGTCGGTGCGGGTCGAGGCCGAGGCCGCGGTGGTGGTCGCCAACATCGCCCAGGGCTCGCTCATCCCCGGGGTGCTGCTGCGCGACCCGTTCGCCTCGCTGCAGTGGGCCGCGGCGCTCGAGCTGGAGCTCGGCGCGCCCACCGGCCCCTTCCAGGGAGGGGTGAACGCGGGGGTGGCGAGCGGAGATCCCGCTCCGGGCTTCGGCGCCTACCCGCCGGCCGGGCCGGTTCCCCAGCCGGGCGAGCTCGACGGCGCGCAGGTCGACCCGCCGCGCGACGTCCGGGCGGACAACTTCCGCTTTGCCCCCGACTACCGGGTCGATCGGATCCTCTTCGCCGAGATCATCGGCACCGTGACCGATGCGATCTACGTCCGCCCGTGGCTCCAGGCGCGGCTGCTCGCGCTGAGCAGCTCGTCGCTGAAGGCGCGGGTGTCGGGCACCTACAGCCGGGCGATCTACGCCTCGTCGACCCCCGGCAACTCCGCCGACCTCGGGCTCGAGCTCAACGCCAGCCTCCAATGGGAGAACCGCGACGGCTTCGACGTGCTGGTCGAGTACGCCGCGCTGATTCCCTTCTCCGGGCTGTCGAACCCGGCGCAGAACCTCACCGCCACGCCGGGGCAACTGCTCCGCCTCCGCCTCGCCTGGAACTTCTGATGAGACCTCTGCTCGCGCTCGCACTGCTCGGCCTGGCCTGCGGGGAGAACCGCACCTTTCCGCAGAAGGCCGCCTACCAGCCCGAGGCGGTGACGCCGCTGGCCTGCCTGCCCAACCTCGACGGGAAGATCGAAGCGGGCGAGCTGAAGGCCGCGCTCGACGTGCCCGAGTCGCTGGTGGTCTCTCCCGCCGGAGTCCGCCGCACAGTGGACCTGGTCGGCACCGTCGACGCCCAGGGCCGCCGCACCTGGGACTTCGCCACCGACTACGCCGACGATCAGCTGGCCCGCATCAGCGCCAGCGCGCTGACCGGCAAGTGGTTCGCCGCCTCCTTCCCCAACGGCCAGTACGTCGCCCCGGTCGATCTCGGCGGCGGGCTGCTCGGGGTCTACGCCGCCGACGGCGCCAGCCTGCTGCTGCTGGGGCTCGCCTCGAGCAAGGAAGCGCCGCCCGAGGGCAAGACGCTGCTGGTCTACACCGCGCCGGTCGCCGTTCACCGCTACCCGCTGGAGGTCGGCAAGAGCTGGATCAGCGCCGGGGTGGTGCAGAACGGGCTGATCCGCGGGCTGCCCTACGCCGGCCGCGACACCTACCAGGTGAGCGTCGACGCCGCGGGCCGGCTCGAGCTCACCGACCTCACCTTCACCCAGGCGCTGCGGGTGCGGACCCGCGTCACCGTCGAGCCCGCGGTGGGCGCGTCGGTCTCGCGCCGCCAGGTGTCTTGGTTCTTCGAGTGCTTCGGCGAAGTCGCCCGGGCCTCGAGTGTGGACAACGAGCCGTTGGAAGACTTCACCACCACCGCCGAGCTGCGACGTCTCGGCCTTTGAACGAGGAGCACACGTGATCTGGGACACCTGGAAGAAAGGCTTCGATGTCTGGGAACAGAAGACCGCCGAGCTGATGGAGACGGTGCTGAAGAACCCGAAGGTCCTCGAGCCCGCCGGCGCGATGATGAGCGCGTCGATGAAGATGAAGGCCGCGTCCGACAAGGCGATGGCGACCTGGTGGGGAAGCTGGGGCCTGCCGACCAAGCGGGACCAGGAGCGGACCCTCCACGCGCTCAACCAGCTCAACAGCCGGCTGCTCGATCTCGAAGAGCGCCTGGCGGACGTTCAGGCCAGCAAGCACTAACTTCAAACGAAGGAGCTTCCCGATGGACATCACTGCCTACCTCGACCTCAAGCCTGCGCCCCGCGCCATCTTCGACTCGCTGCCCGAGCGGAGAAGCCGGGTGCGCTTCATGCTCCCCACCGGCGACGGCGACTGGCGGGCGGTCACCTGGGGCGCCTTCGCCAAATCGATTCGGCAGGCGGCGATGTTCCTTCCCTCGGTCGGGTTCCAGCCGGGAGACCGGGCGGCGATCTACGCGCCCAACTCGGTCGAGTGGCTGTCGGCCGCGCTGGCGATCCAGTCCGCCGGCGGAGTGATGGTGCCGATCTACCCGGCGAGCACCGCCGAGCAGGCCGCCTACGTGATCGGCCACAGCGACGCGAAGGTGTTGTTCGTCGACACCCCGGCGCTGCTGTCGCGGGTGTTCGAGTCGTGGAGCGAGTGCGCCCACCTCACCCGCATCGTCACCCTCGGCGCCCAGCCGATCGAGGCGGGCCCGCTGCTCGAGGCGATGCGCGCGAAGGGCAAGAGCACGCCGCCCATCTCCGAGGTCGAGCGCAAGCTGGTCTCGTGGAGCCGGGCCCAGTCGACCGGCGCGACCCGCGACGCCGAGGCGGCCGGCGAGTTCGACCGGATGCTCGGGGCCGTCTCGCTCGATCAGCCGGGAGTGATGCTCTACACCTCGGGCACCTCGGGAAATCCGAAGGGGGTGCCGCTCACCCACCGCAACGTCTCGGTCAACGGGCTCGACTGGCTCAAGAGCAACGCGCCGCTGCTCGAGGAAGGCGACGTCGATCTGCTCTGGCTGCCGATGAGCCACATCTTCGGCTTCGGCGAGGCGTGCCTGGGCAACACCCTGGGCTTCACCACCTACTTCGCCGACCCCGCCTCGGCGCTCTCGAAGCTGCCCGAGGTCCGCCCGTCGGTGTTCATGAGCGTCCCCGCGCTGTGGGAGAAGCTCGCGCTGACCGTGCCCCCCGACGCTTCGCCCGAGAAGAAGCGGGCGGCGCTGATGGCCGCCACCGGCGGCAGGTTCCGCTTCTGCCTCTCGGGCGGAGCGGGCTTGAAGCGAGAGGTCAAAGAGCTGTTCCACTCGTGCGGCCTGCTGATCATCGAAGGCTAC
>JAGSPQ010000381.1 GCA_018262385.1 Myxococcaceae bacterium
CCAGCAGCCAGGTCCACAGCGGCGCGGTGAGGACCAGCTGCCGCAGCTTCAGCAGCAGGGACGCGCGCTGCGCGGAGGCGTTGACGACGAGCGCCGAGATCCACCCGGTGAGCGCGAAGCCGGCGATCGCCACGGCGACTCTCGGCGCGTGAAGCAGGGCCGCGGTGGTGGTCGCCGCCGCCAGCAGCAGCAGCAGCCCTCCCGCCACCAGCCGCCGCCGCAACACCCATGCCGCGCCGTTGAAGTCCGCCACCGCCTGCTCGAGCAGCGCGGCGTGCTCTTCGCGGGGCGAGAACACCGAGGAGCCGTCGACCCCGAGGAAGCCCTCGAGCGCCTCGATCAGCTGGTCCATGGTCTGGAAGCGCTGCTCGGGCTTCTTGGCCATTGCCTTCAAGATGATCGCCGACAGCTCGACGGGGACTCGGCGGTTGTGCTGCTCGGGCGGCACCGGCTCCTCGAAGAAGTGCTTGCTCATCAGCACCACCGTCGAGTCGCCCTCGAAGGGCAGGCGGCCGGCGACGAGGTTGTAGAGCGTGCAGCCCAGCGAATAGACGTCGGCGCGCCCGTCGATGGTGGCGGAGTCGTTGGCCTGCTCGGGCGCCATGAACGCCGGCGTGCCGACCACCTGCTGCGCGTGGGGTGGGTCGTCGAGGCCCAGGTGGGTCGGCGCCGGGCTGGGCGGCCGCTTGATCGTCACCTCCTCGGTGTCGGTGCGCATCACCAGGCCGAGGTCGGCGACCTTCACGATTCCGTCGCGGTTGATGAGCAGGTTCTCGGGCTTGATGTCGCGGTGGATCATCGCCCGGTCGTGCGCGAACTCGAGGCCGCGCGCCGCCTGGAGGACGTAGCCGGCGGCCACCTCCGAGTCGAGCTTGCCTTCGCGGCGCAGCAGGGCCGAGAGCGACTCGCCCTCGACGTACTCCATGCTGAAGAAGTGGAGTCGCCCTTCGGTTCCGGTGTCGTAGATCTGCGCGATGTTGTGGTGGACCAGCTGCGCGGCGGCGAGCGCCTCGTGGGCGAACTGGATCACGAACTTCGGATTGTTCGCGAGCGCCGGCCGCAAGATCTTCACCGCCACGTTGCGATCGAGCGAGAGCTGCCGGGCCAGCCACACCGTGCCCATCCCGCCGGCGCCGATGCGCGCCACCAGCTTGTAGCCGCCCACCGTCGCCCCCGGCTTGACCTCCAGCTCGGGCAGCCCCGGGGGCAGCTCCTTGCGCGCGGCCGCGCGTGGGGCGGGCTCGGCACGAGGGCGGCTGCGCCGGACAGGCGCGGGCGCGAGGGCGGGGGCCCGCCGGGGCGGCGGGGTGTGCTCTTCCTCTTCGTCGACGAAGGTCTCGTCCGAAGCCGGCGCCTTCTGGGTCCCCACCAACGTGGTCGCCGGCACTTCGTCCGTGGCCGCGCGGGCGGACGGTTCCCGGGGCTGCTCGATCAGGTAGGTGCGGCCACAGTCGGCGCAGTGCTCGACGCGATGCAGGGGAGGGATCGGCTTGCCCTGGTGGCACGCGACACACGGTTGCGGGGGAGGCGTTCGCACGGACACGAGTGGGGCGAAGAGTAAGGAGCCAACGTTCTGGGTGCAATGGCTGCGGCTACTGCGGCCGCGGCGGCCGGCACGCCAGTTGTACTCACCTCTGCCGTGAACGCGCTGCGCGATTCGGTCGAGATCGCCACCTCGCCCGAACGGGTCTGGGGGTGGCTGACGCAGCTGGCGCGGGACTACCGGGAATGGCACCCGGATCACGTCTCAGCCCGCTGGGTGATCGGGACTCCCAACCAGGTGGGCTCGGTGCTCGAAGCGGTCGAGTGGATCGGCGGCCACCGCGAGAAGCTGCGGCTCGAGCTCACCGCGATCGAGCCTCCCCACCGGCTGGAGTACCACCTCAGGGGCCCGATCTCGCTGCTGCTGCCGGGTGGATCGTTCCGGATCGAGCCTGCCGGCGGGGGAAGCCGCTTCGAGGCCACCGTTCAGTACCGATTCGGGATGCTGGCGCAGCTGCTGTTCAAGCGCCGGGTGGCAGCCCTGCAACGCCACATGCGCGAGGAGGGAGAGAACCTCAGGCGGCTGCTCGAAGCCGCTTAGGTTCCCTGGCCGGTGCAGGCCTTGATGAACGGGGTCCGGCCCGATCCGAGCACCTCGCCTTCGCCGCCGTCGGCAGTCCCCGCGCCGGCGTCGGCCTCGCCTGCATCCGGGGGCTCGCCCGCGTCGGGAGCGGCGCCCGCGTCGGGAGCGGCGCCGGCGTCCGGCTTCACTCCGGCATCGACCGTTCCGGCGTCGGGCTTGATCGTCCCCGCATCGGGCTTCACTCCGGCGTCCGGCTTCACCCCCGCGTCCGGCGGCGCCACCGGATTCACGTACGCGATCAGCTGCGCGAGCGTGCCGTTGAACGTGTTCAGGTCGACGTTGCCCGCGATCCCGGCGACCGAGCCGGTGCTCGAGTGCTGCCACATCTTCCACTGCGCCCAGCCGGTCGGCATCAGGGGGCAGGTCGCTCCGTAGTTGGCGACCCACAGCGTGTAGGCGCTGAAGCTGGTGCCGATGTTCGAAGCCATGAACGCGGCGGTGTAGATGATCGGCTTCTTCCCGGTGACCTCCTCGATCCGGTTGAGCCAGATCCGCATCTTCGCCTGGATCACCGCCGGGGTCTGACCATCGGCCGACTCCACGTCCAGCACCGCGGGCAGATCGTCCGGAGCGAACCCTCCCGCCGCGGCCACCTTGCTGAGCAGGAAGTTCGCCTGGGCCAGCGGGTCCTGCGCGGGGCGGAAGAACTGGTAGGTGCCGCGCACCAGGCCCTGCGCCTTGATCGCCGGCCAGTTGGTGGCGAACTTCGAGTCCGGGTAGTTGAGCCCGTCGCTGACGCGCGCGATCGCGAACTTCTGGCCGCTCGCCTTCACCGACGCCCAGCCCACCGTGCCCTGGTAGTACGAGACGTCGATGCCGGGCACGGTCGACGCGCCGGGGCAGACGTTGAGCGTCGACTCGAGCGCTCCGAGGCACAGCTCTTCGGCGGGCGTGGGTGCGCCGCACGACCCGAAGAGGATGGCTGCCGCGGCGCCGAGGACTTTCTTCATGCGGCGGACAGTCGAGGGCGAGGGCCCCCCGGTCAAACCGAGCACCACCGGTGGCGTCACCGCAGCGAGACGCTCGCCTTCACTTCGCGGCGAGATCCGCGAACACGAACACCGCCAGCTCGTTGCCCGCGGTGCCCGGCTTGCCCCGCTCGCACGCTCCGACGCCGGCCTGGGTCTGCGGGGTGCGCAGCGGCGAGGCGTCGCTGTCGGACTTGTCGCCGCGCATCAGCGACGGGACGAGCACCGGCGCGGTGTAGATCTGATAGCCGCGCACGCTCAGGCCCTTGACCTTCCGGGCGTCGGCCTCGAGGGAGGCGACGGCGTCGGCCGCTCCGGCGCAGCTCTTGTCCGCGAAGGTCTGGGCGAGCGCGTCGAGCGACGCCTGCGGGTTGAGCGCGCCGACGCCCTTCGACTTCCGGCGGCGGTTGACCTCGGCCAGCAGCTGGCTCGCCAGGCTCCTGCCGTCGAAGGGCCCCAGCGCCTCGCTCAACAGCCACGCGTCCGACCAGCCGCCTTTGGGGTCGGCGCTGAACGCGACGGACATGCGGGTGAAGCCCGGCCGCAGCACCTGCTCGCGCACCGAGGGCCGGGCGAGCGCGCGATCGATCCGCGAGCGGAGGTTGTGGGTCACCCCGCGGTACTGAAACGCGTCGCGGGTGCGAAGGCCCGAGGCGTTGAGCGCGTCGAACAGCGGGTCCGGCGGGGCGAGCGGATTGTCGGCGTGGCGCTTCGCCTGCTGGGCGGCGAGCTGGGCGAGGGCAGGGTGGGGCTGGGTCGGCGGCAGCTGCTGCTGGGCGCGCAGCGCGTTCACCCGCTCGCGCACCACTCCTTCCCAGGCCGCGAGCTCGGGCGGGTTGGGGACCTCGGACGCCAGCGGAAGATCGAGCATCGTCGGCGCCTGGCTGCCGATGAACAGCGGCACCGCCAGCAAGGTGGCCCGCCAGCCGCGAAGGTCCTCTCCGGTCCACTCGAACAGGTGGCTGCCGGCGGTGGTGGGCGCGTCGAGCTCGATCCGGAACCGCCCGTCGGAGCCGGGCACGAACTCGACGGTGCGCACCTGCGCCGGCCCGTCGGAGACGAGCAGCCGCAGATCCTCGAAGCTGCCTTCGATGCGGCCCTGCAGCACGATCTTCGAGCCGGGCGCGGCGAGCTTCGGCATCGCGTCGAGTTGCAGGTCACGCACCGCGAGGACCACGATCTGCACCTTCGGGTTGCTGTCCAGCCGCGCGACCCCGAAGGCGTAGGACTCGGTGGGCTCGAAGCGCAAGCCGTGCAGCTGACGGGTGAGGAAGTCGGTCGAGCCATAGCCGTCGGCCGTCGCGCGGGCATAGCCGGCGAAGGTCGCGGGGACCCCGGCGTGCCACACCAACTGCTCGACCACCGAGTCGGCCAGATCCCGCTGCTCGTCATCCCAGACATGGGCGATCAGCGACGCGACGGCATCGAGCGCCGGCTCGTGCAGCACCCGGGACCGCTGGGCGAGGGGAACGCCAGCCAGCACCGCCTGCGCGAGCTCCACCGATTCGGCCAGCGGCTGCATCGGCTCGCCGTAGGTCGGCCGCCCCAGCTGCCTGGCGAGATCGCGCGCGCTCTCGGGGAGCACTTCGAGGGGGCCGGTCGCGCGATGGGCGGCGCAGCCAACGCAGACGAGGCTCACCGCGAGGACGAGGGAGGTTCGCATGCGGCCCGACTAGCATGAGATGGGTCGAGGCATTGGGGCGCCCCGGCCGGTTTTGTTGTTCAGTGGCGCCGCAGATTCGGTTTCGGGGAGGTTGAGGGGTGCTGGCAGTCCTGGTTGCGGTGCAACTTCTGGCGCTGGGAGGCACGGTTCGGCTGCCGGCGTTGCACGTGGCCACCGAGGCGGACGCGGCCCTGGCGTGCCCGGCGAACGCGGCGCTGGCTTCGGCGATTGGACTG
>JAGSPQ010000382.1 GCA_018262385.1 Myxococcaceae bacterium
CCCGGCGCCGCCCGGATCTGGAGCACCTCGAGCGACGCGCCGAGCGGATCACAGCTGCCGGAGGCGAGCGGGATCTTCGTGCCCAGCGGCGCGGTGAAGGCCGCCCCGAGGGTGAACGGGGGCAGCGGCTTCGCCTTCGCCACCGTGGTCACGCTGCCCTGGGTGATCGCGCCGCCAGTGACCGGCGGACGCGGCCGCTGCTGCGGCGACGGCGGGGTGGGCGCCACCGGGGTGACCGGCCAGGCCACCGGCACCGGAGCGGAGACCACCGCCTCGGGCGTCGCCTTTGGGGCGACGGTGAGCAGCACCAGCCCCGCCGCCAGCGCGATCCCCACTCCCCCCAGCGCGTAGAGCCAGGCGGGGGACCTTCTCCTGCCCCGCGCCGCCGCCACCGGCTGGGTCCGGTCGAGCGCGTCGAGCGCTTCCCGGGCAGCCGTGGCGGTCTGAAACCGCGCCGAGCGCTCCCGCTCGACCAGCTGCTGCAGCCAGCCGCGAAAGGGCGGCGAGACGTTGACCGCCTCGTCGAAGGCCAGCTCGAGGCCCGGCTTGAGCAGCTCGTCGGGCGGCTTGCGGCTGAGCAGGTGCAGCAGCGTCGCGCCCAGCGCATAGAGATCGGAGGTGAGATCGACCGTGCCGCCCATCTGCTCGGGCGGCATGTACCCGAAGGTGCCGACCAGGGTGGAGCCGTGGGTCACCCCGCGGACCAGATCGCGCGCCGCTCCGAAGTCGACCAGCGCCAGCGAGCCGTCTTCGCGGCGCATCACGTTGGCGGGCTTGAGGTCCCGGTGGATCACCCGGGGCGACAGGCCGTGGAGGTACTCGAGGATCTCGAGCAGCGATCGGGCCAGCCGTTTCGCCTCGGCCTCGTCGAACCGGTGGTGCTCGAGCTGCTGCAGCAGCGACTTGCCCCGTACGAATTGCTGGGCGAGGTAGAGCCGGGTGTGCACCCCTTTGCCCTCGGTGAAGCTCTCGACCAGCCGGGGGATCGCCGGGTGGGAGAGCTGAGCGAGCAGCCGGGCCTCGCGCTCGAACCCCTCGAGCAGCGCCGCGTCGGGGACGAGCGCGAACAGCAGCTCCTTCAGCGCGGCCTGCTCGCCGTTCTTCTCGGCGAGGAACACCCGGCTGTGCGGCCCGGTGGCGATCTGGCGAACGATGTTCCAGCCTCCGGGGGCGACCGCGATCCCGCAGTGCTCGCAGCGGGGTTGGTCGACCGCGGCGTTGCAGCCGATGCAGGTGTGCGCTTCCACGCGCGCGAGCCTATCGTGCCGCATGCTCAATCTCGCGCTGCTGTTGGTGCTCGCCGCCGATGCCGATGCCGGGTGTGCCTGGAAAGACTCGAAGCAGCCGCCGAAGCTCGAAGAGACCGGCAGCGGCGCCGAGGTCACCTTCAGCGCCGACCCGAGCTGGTTTCGCTGCGCCAAGCGCGCGGGCGGGAAGCTCGAGCTGATCTGGTCGGTGGGAGAGGGCGGAGAGCTCGCGCCGCGGCCACCGGCGCCGCAGACCAGCTACAGCGCGCGAGAGACGGTGCGCGAGCTGTGTTCGACGCCCGGGCTCAAGCAGGTGCAGGCGCAGCTCAAAGGCAGCGGCGAGATGGAGAAGCTCGACTGGAGCTCGAGCATCGTCGAGGTCTACTGCCAGAAGTGCCAGTGGGCGGGCGATGACAACATCCTCGCCCTCCACACCAGGAACCTGACCCCGCCGGGCACCTGGACCCTCGAGGCGACCTACGACCCGAAGTGGTGGGCTTGCGCCAAGCCGGGGGCGGAGCTCGAGATGCGGGTGTTCACCGGCGCCACCCGGGACGAGGTGAGCAAGGCCAGGGAGCCCACCCACGTGGTGAAGGGGCTCGGAGGGCCGAGGATCAAGAAGACCTTCCCGAAGGCGGCGGTCTGCAAGGGCAACCCGAAGTACGTCGCGTTCGAGATGGGCGGCAGCGGAGAGTTCCGGGTGCTGCCGGCGAAGGGGCGCTCGATCCAGGAATCGCAGTGCCAGTAGGGCCTCGGGGCCCCTGAAACGACACTGGCCCCCGCAGCCATCGCGGGAGCCAGCTCGCTTCCAACCGGATCGGGAAGACTACTTCTTGGCCGGAGCCGCAGCAGGCGCCGGGGCGGCGGCGGGCTGCTTGGCCGCCGGAGCGGGCGCCGGAGCAGGGGCAGCGGCGGCGGCAGCAGGCGGCGTCCCGCCCCAGCCCGCCTCCACCATCGACTTCCACTTCCAGTCGGCGCCGACCTTCACCAGCAGGCCGCTGTTGCGGCCGGTGACCTTGGTCTTGCCCATCGTCATCGTGAAGTCGTCGACCACGGTGACGAGCGAATCGGACAGAACGCTGATCGTCGGCTTGTGGGTGGTCTTGGCGTCCTTCGGCATGTTCTCGTAGAACGGCTTCATCATCGCGACGTACTCTTCCTTCGAGTAGCTCTTCGCTTCCGGGACGCCCTTCAGGTCGTCGGTGGCCATGAACAGCGGGAAGTCGTTCATCGCCGCCATCGCCTCCATGTCGGTGGCCGCTTCCATCTTCTTGAAGAACTCGCCGATCTCCTTCTTGGTCTTCTTCTCGTCGGTCGGCTTGCGGGCCGCCGGCCCCATCTTGCTCATGTCCATCGCGCCCGCGGGCGGCGCCTCGGCGAAGGCGGTGAACCCGACGACGAGACAACAAACGGTGAGGATGTTCTTCATTTCGATGTTCCCCCTGGAAAAGTGAGTGCTGCACCGCGCCGAATAGGAGACGCCGGAAGGCGCGTCAACGAGACAGTGGGTTGTTGAACGGCACTTCGTGCTGGAGTGAGGCGATGATCAGGCAAGGTGCAGGGTGAGGGCGCTGGCGATTCTGATCGCCCTGCTTGGAGGAGATCCCCAGGTGAAACCGGTGGCCGAGGCAACCTGCTGTCAGAGCCGCGAGGAGCTGCGCGCCCACGACGGAAAGCGGGTGACGGTGGTCGGCGTCTACCGCGCGACCCGCATCGAGATGAAGCCGCGGCCCGACCAGCCGAAGCTGCACGCGCAGCTTCAGACACCCGGCGGCATGCTGGTGCTCGGCATCTACTACCGGCCCGAGGGGCGCCGCCCGGCCGAGGAGCTCGCGCGCCTCGATGGGAAGAAGGTGAGGGTGGTGGGGACGATCCGGGTGAGGCCACCGACCCAGACCTCGGCGGACGGGATCCCGATGGCCTCGATGCTCGAGCCGTGCCTCTCGCCGGTCGAGAGCGTGGTCGAGGTCCCGTAGTTCAGATCAGGGGGAGCCGACCTGGGGCCTGGCCCCGGCGCGCTCGAGCACCAGCTTGAACCACTTCAGCGCCGTCTTCCGGCGTGGCCCCTCGACGAACACGGTGGGGATCGCGCCGGCCGGGTCGGTGAAGATCAGGTAGCTCGCCCGGGTCGAGCCGTTGGCGCCGGGCTCGAAGTCCCAGTAGCCCTTGAGCTTCTCGATTCGGACGAAGCCGTCGGGCACCGGCGGAGCGAGGTCGTTGGCCACCTCGAAGCGCATCCGACAGCTGCCGTTCGCGCCGAACTGCCGCGTCGCGCGCACCGCGTAGTCCCGATCGCTGACCACCGGCGCCGAGATCTGCTCGTAGGTCACCCGCTCGTTGGCGCTCTGCGAGATGAGCTTGCGGGTGGTGATGTCCGGTTCCCTCGGATCCAGGGTGGCCTTGCCGAACGCCGCCTCGCAGAGCTTCTCGACGCTGGCGCTCGCCTGGGCGGTCAGCTTCAGCTCGACCAGCTTCTCGCCGGGCACCTCGCGCGAGGACACCTCGATGCCGTCGACGGTGTCGAGCTTCGTCCAGGTCGGCTCCGCGGCGAGGGCGAGCAGCAGCAGCGCAGCGATCATTTGCGGGAAGACCTTAGCGGCAATGCGGGGGCGCGCATCGTCACGGAAACGGGCGAACCTGCCGCGCCCGGGTTAATTCAGTGCGCCGCTTCTTTTCCTCGAACCCAGAGAGCCACCCATGTCGCTGTACGAATTGTTCAAATCGAAGGGGCCCAGCGGCTTCGGCTATGGCTCGACGGCCGAAGAGGTCACCGCCGGGCTGTCGCTCGAGGGGAAGACGTACCTGATCACCGGCTGCAACTCGGGGCTGGGCTTCGAGGCGATGCGGGTGCTGGCGCTGCGCGGCGCCCGGGTGGTCGGCACCGCCCGCACCGTCGAGAAGGCGAAGGAGGCCTGCGACCGGGTCAAGGGCGCCACCGTGCCGCTGGCCTGCGAGCTGGCGGATCCGAAGAGCGTGCGGGCCTGCGTCGAAGCGGTGAAGCGCGAGGGCTTTCGGCTCGACGGAATCATCGCCAACGCGGGGATCATGGCCCTGCCGAAGCTCGAGCAGGCCTTCGGCTACGAGCTGCAGTTCTTCACCAACCACATCGGCCACTTCATCCTCGTCACCGGGCTCCTCGGCCAGCTCACCGACACCGGGAGGGTGGTGATGCTGAGCAGCGCCGCCCATACCCGGGCGCCGCGCGAGGGAATTCAGTTCGACAACCTCTCGGGCGACAAGGGCTACTCGGGCTGGACGGCCTACGGCCAGTCGAAGCTCGCCAACCTGCTGTTTGCCAAGGAGCTGGCGCGGCGGTTCGCCGGGACCCGAAAGACCGCGAACGCGGTGCACCCGGGAGTGATCCAGACCAACCTGGGCCGGCACATGAACCCGGTCGCCAACGTGGTGTTCGGGCTGGTGGGCCCGCTGGTGCTGAAGTCGGTGCCGCAGGGGGCCGCGACCGAGGTCTACGCGGCGGTGCATCCGCAAGCGGCGGAGATCTCGGGCCAGTACCTCGCCGACTGCAACCTCGCCTCGCCGCGGGCGGACGGCGACGACCCGGCGATGGCGAAGGCGCTGTGGGAGAAGTCCGAGGCGATCGTCGCCGCCCTCTCTAGCGGCAGTTGAGCTGCGGCTTGCGCGCGGCGGCTTCTTCGGCCAGCCCGTCGCCCGGCACCGCCAGCGCGATCGCGCGCTCGAGCTCGGCGCAGCTGCGGGCGCTTCAGGGTAGCTCAGGGTAGCGG
>JAGSPQ010000383.1 GCA_018262385.1 Myxococcaceae bacterium
CCGGCGGGGGTCGTCCACGGTTCGAAACGAGATCTCGCAGCTGCCCGTGTCGGCCGGCTTCTCGATCTTCACGTGAATCACGTAGTCGCGATCGGACACCACCGGCAGGGCGATCTGCTCGTACGTCCAACGCTCGGTGGCCGTCTCGCGCAGCACCTCGCGCTTCTTGAAGTTGCCCTCGCCCTTCGCCGCCGCCCCCTTGCCGAAGATCACCTCGCACAGCCGGCCGATCGGCTCGGTGCTGGTGGTGGAGACGCGGATCTCTTCGAACGCCGAGCGGGGCACCTCGCGCAGCTCGACCTTCATTCCGTCCACCAGGCCCTGCTCTCGCCACTTCGGTGCTTCGGCTGCCGCGAGGGCGGGCAAACAGAGGAGACAGGCGAGCAGGCGCACGGGCGCGAGAACCTACCCAATCGGCGGTCAAAGACGCAGCCCCCACGGTCCGCGTATCGTGCCGCGCCATGACCCGAATGATGATGGCGCTGGTGGTGCTGTCGGCTCTCGACGCCTTTGCGATCACCAAGGTCGCGGTGACGTACTTCGACATCAACGGCGGCACCGAGGAGTACCGCGCGCTCGGCAAGGGCATGGCCGACATGCTCATCACCGACCTGCTGGTGGTGAAGAGCATCAGCCTCGTCGAGCGCGCGAAGCTCAACCTGGTGATGGACGAGCTCAAGCTCGCGAAGTCCCCGTACGTCGACAAGGCGACGGCGTTGAAGCTGGGGAAGGTGCTGTCGGCGACCCACATGCTCACCGGCGCGATCACGGTGCTCGGCACCAAGATGCGGATCGACGCCCGCGTGCTCGACGCGACCTCTGGGGTGGTGGTGCAGAGCAAGCAGGTCGACGGCGAATCGAAGGAGTTCTTCGACCTCGAGAAGGAGCTCGTCGATCTGCTGGTGGCGGCACTCGACCTCAAGCCGGATCAGAAGGAGAAGGCGGCGCTGCGCAAGTCGCAGACCGAGTCGTTCGATGCGTGGGCCCGCTACAGCGCCGGGCTCGACGCGACCGACAAGGGGGACCCCCAGAAAGCCCAGCAGCTGTTTCTCGAGGCGCTGCAGGCCGACCCCAACTACCGATCGGCGAAGAACGCGAGCGAGCGGCTGGCCGCCCTCTACGCCAAGGTCGACCAGGCGCAGGTCAAAGGCTTCGACGCGGCGTTCAAGAAGCTCAACCCGAAGGCGAAGGACTTCGCGGCGCAGGTCGAGCAGCTGCTGATCGAGTCGGACACCACCCGCGAAGACGGAATGAAGCAGAAGCTGGCGCTGCTGACCTGGCTCGCCGAGCGGGATCTGCTGCCGCAGTCGAGTCCCCACTTCAGCCGGGTCGCGCTCGACGCGATGGCGCTGATCGGGCGCTTCACCCGCTGCCCAGACGAGTACGACGCGGTGCTCCAGAGCTGCGACTACTTCGCGCAGCGGATCCCGAAGGATCAGGCGGTGCTCGGCATGTGCCGCAGCAACCTCGATCAGATCAACCGCAGCCGCAAAGATCCGAAGGACGTCGAATACCAGCGCGGGCAGTGGGCCCGGGACTACCAGGAGCACCGCAACCTGGACCCCGAGAACTGGATGGGAGTCCTCGCGCGCAACCGCGAGGGAATCGCGAAGCTGATGCACCTCTACGCGTCGAAGGCGAAGAAGTAACCACCGACCGGGAAGGTTCAAGTCGCATCGGATATGACCGTGGCCGTGAAGCTGACCCTCGCCGGAGTGGTGCTGATTGCGCTTGGAGTGCTGGCCCTGATCTACCGGGGCATCCCCTACCAGAACGAGGAGCAGGTCCTCCAGGTCGGGCCGTTTCGGGCGAGCGCCGTTCAGGACAAGTCGATCGAGATTCCTCCGGCGGTGGGTGCCGGAATGGTCGGAGCTGGCGCGCTGCTGCTGATCATCGGCGGACGTCGGCGAAGCTGACCCGGGTTACTTGGTGCCGACTCACCTTGTTCCGCTTGTCTGCCGAACCGAGGGGACTACTCTGCCGGCTCCACAAACCCGGAGCTGATCATGAGTCGAATCGCAAAGGCAGACGTGAACCGTGCCCTCGAGACCGCGGCCAAGACGCTGATCAAGATTGGCGGCAACGACGGCCGGATCTCGCGCGCCGAAGTGAAGAACGCGCTGGCGACCGACCGGGTCCCGCGCAAGCAGGTGGCGCTGGTCGACATCTTCTTCAAGTTCATCGACAACCGGGACTTCCGGGAAGGCGCCCAGGTGACTCCCGCCGACGTGAAGCGCGCGGTGGAGTACGCGAAGAAGACGATGGTCGCCAAGTACGACCTCGACAACAACGGGCTGTCGAAGGACGAAGTCGCGAAGATGTCGCTCACCGGCAAGCGCGCGGTGGACCTCGCGAAGGCGCTGAAGGCGTCGGCTCCCTCGACGGGCGGCCGGGCTGGCGGCGGCGAGGCCGGCACGGTCTCGACCCGCATCGGTGGCGGGGAAGCAGGCACGCGGCGGGTGACGGTGTCGACCCGCGGCGGCGGCGGCGAGTAGCCAGTCTGGCCTCGTCGCTTGAGCGGCTGTGGCGAAAGCTGCTGCCGGGGACCCTCGAGGCCGCCAGCGCGATTCCGTACTACCGGTCGCGCTGGGGCACGAAGTGGAAGGGCATCCGCGACGCCAGCCAGCTGGTGCGGCTGCCCACGCTCGACAAGGCCGAGGCCGCGAAGCACCGGGCCCGGCTCCTCTCGCCCGCTGCCCGCTCGGGCACCGGGGTGGTGTCGTCGGGCACCACCCGTGCGGAAGGGCCGCTGCTGCTCGTCCCCACCTCGGATGCGGAGCTCGAGGCCTCGGCGGCCTTTTCCGCCACCTGGGAGGACTGGACGCCCACCGTCAGTCACGCCGTCGCCCGCGGCCTCGCACTCGAAGTGCGAACGATGCTCCACGGCGTCCCCGACGGGCCGCCCGCGGGGGATCGGCTGCGGATGCCGTGGACCTACACCCCGGTCGCGTTTCGGCAGTTCAGCCAGCTGCTCCACGATTCCCACCGCGGCAAGCGCATCACCTCGCTGGTCATCGGCGCGGCCGCGCTGCGGCCCCTCACCGCGTGGCTGCTGGAGCACGACGTCGATCCTTCCCGGCTGAAGGTGCGGATGATCGGCACCAACGGGTTTCGGCTCTCGGACTTCTGGCGCCGGTGGCTGGCGGCCGTCTGGAGGGCGGAGCTGTGGGACAACTTCAGCCTGTCGGAGTTCTCGACCGCCTCGCTGGAATGCCCCGACTGCGGCCATCACCACTGGCTCGCTCCGCCGTTGCTCCACGAGGTGCTCGACCTCGTCAGCCAGGAACCGCTCGAGCGCGGCCTGGGTGAGCTGACCTTGACCGGGCTTCACCCCTTCGTTCAGGCGATGCCGTTGATTCGGTACCGCACCGGAGACCTGGTCGAGATCGGCCCGCGCTGCCCTCGCGCCGGCGCCCGCGGCTTCAAGCCTCGCGGCCGGATCCGTCACTCCCTGCTCGAGGGCAACCGGCTGCTGGTGTCCGGCCAGGACGTGGTCGAGGTGCTCGACGCCGAGGGGGCCGTCGCCCGTCACCCGCATCCGGTCGAGACGCTGGGGCTGGTGCAGACCCGCGACCTCGGAGCGGTGAAGTACCGGCTGCAGCGCGAAGGGCGCGCCGCCGTGCTCGAGGTGGAGCTCCGCTTCGACCCGATGGTGTTCCGGGAGGAGGCGGCCGCGCTGGTGGAACGCATCTGGCGCCGGCTGGGCTGCAGCACGCTGAAGGTGCGGGCGGTGCGGCCCGGCTCACTGACCGCACCGTGGTCGAAGTTCTAGCCCCGCGGGGCGACTACTTGCCGAAGCGGTAGGTGGTGAACTGCGCGTCCATCCGCGTGTCCTGCCCGGTCGAGAAGCGGTCCATGCAGGAGTCGTCGGTGTAGTCCATGAAGTTGGTGATCGGATCCACGCCGGAAGCCTTCGAGCAGGTGTCGCGGCCAGCGGGGCAGCCGAACGCAGCCGACTTCTCGGCGGGGGTGTCGGAGACCTGGTCCCCGCTGCCGTTACAGCCGCCCTGGAACGTATGGTACAGCCCCATCCAGTGGCCGACCTCGTGGGTGGCGGTGTCGCCGAGGTTGTAGGGCGCTGCCGAGCCGCCGGGCAGCGAGGAGTGGAGCAGCACCACGCCGTCGCTCGAGGCCGCCCGCTTGTAGCTCGAGGGGAAGGTCGCGTAGCCGAGGATCCCGTTCGACGGGTTGCAGGTGTAGATGTTGAGGTCCGCCGCGCTGCCCTGGCGGAGAGCGGCCTTCATCGGGCCCTCGCCGCTGCCGTAGCAGTTGTTGTACCAGGTGGCGTTGGTGGTCCGGTCGACGCCGACGAGGTTGAAGGTCCAGCCCCACGGCGCGTTGGCCGCGTTGAGCACGCTCAGCTGGTCGTCGATCATCTGCTGGGAGATGTCGCCGTTCGCCAGGCCGGTGCCGTTGTTCACCACGTGGAAGTAGACGTTGATCGTGCCCCCGCTGACGGCCTGGCGCCGGACTCCCGGGCGCACCTCGGAGCCGAGGAAGGTCGCGATCTCCGCCTCGATCTGCGCCTTCTCGGTGTCCGACGGCTCGATCGTCGAGCAGCGCTCGAAGCCGGGGTGGAGCTGGAAGTCCGAGAGGATGTAGCCCGGCTGCTCGATCTCGATCGGGTGGGCGACAACGCCGCAGCCGACAAACGCGGCAGCGCCGGTGAGCGCGGCGGCAGCGAAGAGGAACACGTTCGTTTTCATTGAAGACTCCGGGGTGGGGGGTGCGCGGTAGATGTCCTGAAACCGCGCGGAACGTAGCAGCACCGCCGACCTCGTTCCCAGCCCCCCCCCAGGCCTTACCCCGGCGCGGGCTTCGTCGTCCGCAGCGCCAGCAGCGGGCGATCGGCAGCGGCGGCGCGCCGGGCGATCGACAGCGGCGCGCTCGGCTCGGCGGTGGCGATGGTGAACGTCCCCACCATCGCGCTGAACGCCACGGCGGCGGCGGTGGTGAAGGCGAAGGGCCTTTCCCAC
>JAGSPQ010000384.1 GCA_018262385.1 Myxococcaceae bacterium
GGCGTCAGCCCGACGGGCGGGTCGAGTTCGAGTACTGCGTGATCGACTCGCCCGCCACCGGCCATGCGCTGGCGCTGGCGCAGATTCCGGATCTGCTCACCCGGGTGATTCCGGGTGGGCCAATCTTGCGGGCGGCGAAAGACGGGATGGCGCTGCTCACGGATCCGAAGCAGACCGCGACGGTGGTGGTCACCCTGCCCGAGACGCTGCCGGTCACCGAGGCGCTCGAGCTGATGCGGGGGCTGCAGAAGCACCGGCTGCCGGTGGCGGGGGTGATCGTCAACCGCGTCCCCGGCGATCCGTTCTCGGCCGCAGAGCGGGCCGCGGTGGGCGTGGTCCTCGGCCAGGGCCGCGACGTGCTCGGCCACCGCGAGATGCAGCGGATCGCGCGCGCCCAGACGGCGATCGCCCTGCTCCAGCAGACCCACCGCGACAGCTTCGCCACCATGCCGGAGCTCGAGGCGATCGGCGGAGAGCTGACCCGGAAGCTGGCCGACCTGCTGCGGCCCTGAGGGCTACGCGGCCCGGGTCGCCGTCCCGACGTTCGCGACCAGCCGCTCGGTCATTTCCCACAGGCGCTTGGCCGCCGCGTCGTCCCGGCAGAACGCGCTCGGCTTCGCCTCGGCGCACTTCTCGAAGTACTTCCCGGTGACCCCTTCGACCTCGGGCGACGACGCCAGGTAGATGCTGGTCTTCGCGCCTTTCGTCTCGTCGATCGCGCCCAGGTAGGCGATCGGCTTGATCAGGTTCCAGAAGCCGGGCTTGGCGAGGAAGTCCGACGCAACGAAGCCCGGGTGCAGGCAGTTGACGGTGATCGTCCTGGCGTTCACCCGGCGCGCGAGCTCGCGGGTGAAGAGGAGGTTGGCCGCCTTGCTCCGGCAGTACTGGACCCACATGTTGTAGGACTTCTCGGCCATCAGATCGTCGAAGTCGATCTTGAAGAACCGGTGCCCGTTGCTGGTGACGTTGACGACGCGCGCGGGCGCTGACTTCTCGAGCACTGGCAGCAGCTCGTGGGTGAGGACGAAGAACGACAGGTGGTTGGTGGCCAGCGTCCGCTCGAAGCCCTCGCCGGTGGTGGTGCGGCCGGGGAACACGCCCCCGGCGTTGTTGAGCAGCACGTCGAGCCGCGGGTACTTCGCCCTGAACTCGGCCGCCACCCGGCGCACCTGGGCCATCGACGACAGATCGGCGAGCAGGTAGTCGAGCTTCGGGTTGGCGCTCCGGGCCTTGAGCTCCTCGACCACCCCCTGGGTCTTCTCGGCGTTGCGACCGACGATCACCACCTGGGCGCCCTGCTGCAGCAGCCCCAGCGCGGCCTGCTTTCCGATGCCGGCGGTGCCGCCGGTGATCAAGACCAACTTTCCTTCCATGCCCATTCACAACCCCCTGCGAGTTGCGGCGATGTCTATGGGCGAGTCACGCCGGGTGCAACCGAATGGGATAAACAACCTCGGTGCTCAGCGCGCTGGTGAAGTCCAAAAAGGTGATCGTCTGCTGCGGGGCGGGCGGGGTCGGCAAGACCACCACCTCGGCCGCGCTCGGGCTCGCCGCGGCGCGCGCCGGCCGCCGGGTACTGGTGCTGACGATCGACCCCGCCAAGCGCCTGGCCCAGGCGATGGGGATCGCCGAGAACGCCAGGGCCCCGACGCCGATCAGCCGCGAGCGGCTGGACGCGGCGGGCGTCACCACCGGCTCGCTCGACGCGTGGATGCTGAACCCCGACGTGGTGTTCGACTCGCTGGTGCGGCGCATGGCGCGCTCGCCCGAGCAGGCCGAGCGCATCGTCAGCAGCCGGCTGTTTCGCCACCTGTCGGAGATGGTGGCCGGGATGCAGGAGTTCACCGCCGCCGAGGCGCTCTACGATCTGAGCTCGAGCGGCAAGTACGACCTGGTGGTGCTCGACACCCCGCCGGCGCGCAACGCGCTCGATTTCCTCGAGGCGCCCGGGAAGCTGGCGCGCTTCCTCGACGAGCGGATCATCAACCTGTTTCTGCCCGGCAAGCAGCGGCTGGCGATCTTCCGCAAGGCCACCGAGCTGATCGGCTCGGTCTTCAACAAGGTGTTCGGCCCCGAGTTCTTCGCCGAGATCCAGGAGTTCCTCGGAGCCTTCGGCGGGA
This sequence comes from Myxococcaceae bacterium, assembly GCA_018262385.1. Lineage (GTDB taxonomy): Bacteria > Myxococcota > Myxococcia > Myxococcales > Myxococcaceae > JAGSPQ01. Next base: position 2,121 of record JAGSPQ010000384.1, read on the forward strand.
TGTTCGGCCCGATGCGGCAGCACGCGCAGGGCGTTCGCGATCTGCTCAGCGGAGGCGACGCGGCGTTCCTGCTCGTCACCAGCCCCGAGGCGAGCGCGCTGGTCGAGGCCCGGTACTTCCGCGATCGGATCCTCCAGATGGGGCTGCCGTTCGCGGGGTTCGTGCTCAACCGCAGCTGGGCGCGGATCGACGGGCTGGTGCGCCCCGAGGAGCTCGCGGTGGGGGCCGAGGCCTCGGGAGACACCCTGAGCGGGATGCTGAAGCTGGGCGTGCTCGCCGAGCTCGAGCTCAAGCGGGTGAAGCGGGATCAGCACCTGCTGCAGCAGCTGACCGCCGATCTGCCGCCGCGGGCGGTCGCGATCGCGGCCCCCTACCTGGGCGAGGCGATCGAGGATCTCCCCGGGCTGGCGCGGCTGGCGCACGGGATCGCCGGGCCCTCGTAGCCCCTGGGGGCGAGGGGTCCGTCACGCTGGGGTGACGGCGCCCTTGCGGCGCGTTGGTACCGCCGGCTCGGTTCCGGTGACGATGCGCCATGCTGAGTTCGCTGCTCCCGATGGTGCTGGCTGCCTCGCCGTACTTCTTCGTCGACGGGCACACCCTGTTCCGCGCCGAGGTCGAGCTCGCCGACGCTCCTTCGAGCGGACGGGTCGCGGTGCGCGAGCTCTCGCGCCGGGCGGTGAAGCTCCCCGGGCTGGTGATCGGGCACGCCCAGCGCGACGCCGAGGATGTCGCGGTGGTCTGCCCGCCCACCCTGCAGCGCACCGACGCCGCCGAGGCGTGCGAGGTGTTCTTCATCGACGCGCGCGGCGTCGCCACCCCGCTCGGCTTCAAGGCGCTGTCGGCCCAGCTGCTGCCGGGGCCCCACCGCGAGGTGCTGCTGTGGACGGCGGCGCTCGAGCTGTTGAAGCTGCGCGACGGCCGCACCGAGGTGCTCGCCCGGGGAGTGCTCGAGCCGCGGCTCGCGGCGGACGGGAAGGCGATCGGAGTGGCGATCGCCCCCGGGCTGACCCAGCTCGTTCCCGGCTTCGACGCCTGCCCCTTCGTGCTCACCGGGTCCGAGCTGCGCAGGCTGGCCGGCCCGTGCGAGGCGCAGGCCCCGTTCCTCTCCAGCAGCGGGACCGCGCTGTGGATCTCCACCTCAGGAGGCCAGGCGCACCCGGTGGTCGATGGGGTCTCGCTGCCGGCGATGCCGGTGCCCGGGCGCGAGCTGGTCTGGCTCGACGGCCACCGCGCCCTGTTCACCGCGCGCTACGACACCGACACCCTCTGGGTGCTCGACGTGAAGAGCGGCGCCGCGCAGCAACTCGGAGCGGGTCGTGAGCCCGCCCTCGTCGCCGGCCGGGTGCTCGCCTTCGACGGCCGCCAGGTGGTGCAGGTGGAGGCGCGATGAAGATCCCGATCCTGCTCCTCGCGCTGGTTCCGCTCGCCGCGCTCGGGGCGCCGGCCAACAAGTTCTACTGGCCCAGCTCGAACACCGGCGTCTCGGTCTGCGCCTACCTCGACAACGCCGGCAAGGACTGGAAGTGCGGCAGCAACCGTTACTCGGGGCACAAGGGCACCGACATCGCGCTCTCGACCGGGAACAACGTCTTCGCCGCGGAAGGCGGGACGGTCAATCACCGCGCCGACGGCTGCCCGGTCGGGTACGTCGGCTCGAGCTGCGGCGGCGGCTTCGGCAACCACGTCTCGCTCTTTCACGGCGCCGGCGACGAGACGATCTACGGGCACCTGGGCAACGGCACCGGCATCAGTGCGCTCGGCGCGGCCGTCGGCTGCGGAGCTCGCCTCGGCGCCAGCGGCAGCTCGGGCAGCTCGTCCGGGCCGCACCTTCACTTCGAGACGCGGGTCAACGTCACCCAGTCGAACTACTACAGCGGCGCGGCCGATGATCCGTTCGCCGGCGCCTGCAGCGGGCCGATCTCCTTCTGGGCGGCCCAGGGCACCGGCTACTCGAGCGCGTGTGGCGTCGGCGCCGCGTCACCCCAGTCGGCGACCACCTGCGGCTGCCCCGCCGGGACCTTTGCGTTGTGGAACTGCAACGAGGCGGGCACCGAGCGGGTGCGCTGCGTCGGTGGCCAGGTGCAGAAAGAGGGCTGCGCCAACGGCTGCGAAGTGAAGCCGCTGGGCACCGACGACGTCTGCAAGCCGCCGCCGCCCTGCCCCGCCGGGCTGGACGCCACGTGGCGCTGCACCGAGGGCGGAGCCCAGCGCCAGCGCTGCACCGCCGGCGTGGTGCAGACCGAGGCGTGCGCGTTCGGCTGTGATGCTCCAGCGAGCGCGGAGGCCACCTGCAAGCCGATGCCGCCCCAGTGCCCGGCCGCAGTGGGCGCGGCCTGGAGCTGTGATGGCGACGCCCGCCAGCGCTGCGTCGGCGGCGCGGTCGAGCGCGAGAGCTGCAGCGACGGCTGCGCGGTCACCGGAGGCGAGGCGCTGTGCACGGCCGGCTGCCCTGCCGGCGTCGGCCCGGCCTGGACCTGCACCGCGGACGCCTCGGCGCGCCAGCGCTGCGACCGCGGGCTCACCTCCACCGAAGCGTGTGCCCAGGGCTGCGCGGGGGGAAGCTGCGCCGGCACGGTCACTCCCGGCTGCGCCCCCGGCACCTACCCCGAGTGGACGTGCGCGGCGGATGGATCTGCCCTCTCGCGCTGCTGGATGGGCGTGGTCCAGAGCACCGCCTGCCCCCGGGGCTGCACTCCCACCGCGCCGGGAATGGATGACGCCTGCGCGAAGCCGATCGTCCCGGCCGGTGAGGTTCGCGGCGGCTGCTCGGCGAGCGGTGGCGCCCCGCTGTGGTGGGTGCTGGTGGCGCTGGGCGGACTGCGGCGGGCGCGACGGCACAGC
>JAGSPQ010000385.1 GCA_018262385.1 Myxococcaceae bacterium
GCCTCGCCGGCCTCGGTGACCGCGACGCTGAAGATCTACTGCGCCGGAGCGCTGAAGCAGACGCTCATCCGCGCCTTCAGCACCAACCGGCAGATGTGGATCGTGGGGACGGTGGCCTTCCCCGGCCCGGGCGGCTGCACCTTCACCGCGAACGGATCGACGATCCTCGTGCCCTGAGGGTTCGGCCGCGCAGATCTCTGCGCTCGCGCCACGCGGCGCCGCCGAAACCCCATACGCTTGGTCGCGGCGTGAGACTTGCGTAGTCGCGCCTGCGGTGGGGGAGGCCACACCATGGTTCGAAGACTCGTCGCGCTGTCGCTGATCGCCGCCGGGTGCTTCCAGCCGGTGGATCAGACGCAGTCGTACCAGGGGCCCGATGCCGGTGCGGGGGGCGGCGCGGTCGGGACGGGCGGAGGCGTGGGGACGGGTGGGGGAGTGGGCGTGGGGGGCGGCTTGGGCGGGGGCGTCGGGGGCGGCTTGGGCGGGGGCGTCGGGGGCGCTGCCGGCGGGCTCGGAGGGAGCGGCGGCAGCGGCCTGGGCGGCGCGGGGGGCTCCTGGGCCTGCCGGAGCCTCGACGCCGGCTCGACCGCCGGGTGGTGCACGGACCAGGCGGGAAACGCGCGGCTGTGCAGTGAGGCGACGCCGCTCGGCCCTGGCCCCGCCTCGTACATCGCGGTCGACGAGAACGTGGTCGCGTGGACCAGCCCGGCGGATCCGCGGTTCAGCAGCATCTGGGTCGCTCCGCGCGACGGAGGGCCGGCCGGCTGCGTCGCCGAGTTCAGCTACCCGCCCCTTCCCGCCGGTGCGGTGGGCCTCAGCGGGGGCTACGTCTACTGGACGGCCTTCGACACCACGAAGCTGCTGGGGTCGATCATGCGCGCGCCGCTCGATGGGGGCGGAGCGCAGGCGGTGAATGCCGCGCCCCAATACCCCTACGCGCTGACGGTCGACGCCACCCACGCCTATTACATCCCGCTCTGGCTGGGGGAGATCCGCCGGGTTTCGCTCAATGGTGGAGCGCCGCAGGTGGTCGCCTCGGGCCAGACCTCTGCGGGCGCGCTGGCGCTCGACTCCGCCCACGTCTATTGGTCGGTGGGGAATCCGAGCACGATCAAGCGGGCGCCGCTCAATGGAGGGCCTCCCACCACCCTGTTCCTCACCACCTCGAGCGTGCGGGCGCTGAGGGTTCAGGGCGGCTACCTCTACTGGTCCGACGAAAACCCGAACGGCGCGCTGCGCCGCGGCCCGGTGGCGGGAGGAGCGGTTGAGCTCCTCGCCAGCCCCCAGAGCCCCGGCTGGGTCTTCTTCGACACCGATGGACTGGAGCTCTACTGGCTGACCGTCGACTCCTCCGGGTCGGGCGCCCGGTTGTTCTCGGCGCCGCTCGACGGAGGAGCCCCGGTGAGGTGGCTCACGCCCCAGCGGGGAGGCGGAGTCGCGCTCGCTGGTCGAGACCTCTACTTCGGCGGGCACGCGCTCTGGAGAATCTCCCGGTGACGGTGCGCTGACTGTTGACGCCAGTGCAGCGGTCACTTATGAGGCACGCGCTTTTGCAGGAAGGCCCCGTCGTCTAGTGGCCTAGGACGGTGCCCTCTCACGGCATAAACCCGGGTTCGAATCCCGGCGGGGTCAACACTCTCGTCCAAGGCGGAAAAGGGCTCCCAGGGAAACCTGGGAGCCTTTTTTCTTCAAGCCTTCGGCTTGCGCAGCCCGCGCAGCAGCAGCGCCGCTCCGCTGCCGATCGCCCCGGTGGCGACGACGTAGCGGCCGCCTCCCGAGATCGCCCAGCTGACGATCAGCCCCACCACCATCAGGCTCAGGCCCGCCAGCACCAGCCCGCTGGTGGGCGCGGTGGCGAGGCGCCTGGGCAGGGTCTTCATCCCGGCGAGGTAGAGGCCGAAGGCGAGCAGGAAGCCGTTGAACCAGGCGTAGACGTAGATCTGATCGAAGAAGTTCTCCGGGCCCTCGATCAGGTGGGCGCTCTTCAGGAACCCGGGCACGTTGGGCAGGATCCCGATCACCAGCGCGCCGAGCGCGATCCAGTTCACCCCGGCATAGCGGCCGGTGGGGCGGTACAGATCCGGAACGTCGAGCTCGCGGCGGCGCAGCACCCAGTAGTCGGCGATCATGATCCCGGCGATCGGCCCCAGCAACGCCGAGTAGCCGACCAGCCAGTTGAAGATGTACGTGTCGGCGCTGGCGAGCAGCTTCCACGGCATCATCGCGATCCCCAGCAGGCCGGTGATCAGCCCGCCGGTCTTGAACGAGATCAGCCGGGGCGCGAGGTTGGCGAAGTCGTTCGCCGGGCTGACCACGTTGGCCGCGATGTTCACCGAGAGGGTCGCGATCCCCACTCCGATCAACGAGACGATCGCCACCAGCAGCCGGGTTCCGTCGGGTGAAGTCGGGGATGTTGAGCGACAGCGTCGCCCAGAAGCCGATCATCCCGGTCAGCGAGGGGACGAACACCTTCCAGAACGCGCCCACCGTCTCGAACTTCGAGGGCTGCGAGAGCATCGGCCCGATCCCGCCCGCCCGGTTCACCGCCCAGGCCAGCAGCACCGCCGCCATCACCATCACCAGCGGAGCCGCCCAGTTCTCGAACACCCGCACCGCGTTCATCCCGCGGTAGATGATCAGGATGTTCAGCGCCCAGAAGAACGCGAAGGTGATCGCGCTCGGGACGCTCAGCCCCAGCAGCGAGGTGCCGGCGGCGAGCTGCCCGAACGAGGGCCAGATCGCCTCGATGAACGTCTTGAGCGCCTCGCCGCCGATGAACGCCTGAATCCCGAACCAGCCGCAGGCGACGATCGCCCGCAGCACCGCCGGCACGTTGGCGCCGATCGTCCCGAACGACGAGCGCGCCAGCACCGGAAACGGCACCCCGTACTTCGTGCCCGGGTGGGCGTTGAGCAAGATCGGGGCGAGCACGATCACGTTGCCCAGCCCAATCGTCAGCAGCGCCTGCCACCAGTTCATCCCCACCGCGACCAGCCCGCCGGCCAGCATGTAGGTCGGGATGCAGTGGGCCATCGACACCCACAGCGCGGCGAAGTTGTAGGTGGTCCAGGTCCGCCGCGCCTTCGGAACCGGCGCCAGGTCTCCGTTGAACAGCGGGCTGCTGCCAATGTCGGGCGGGAGCTCCGCCAGTGCTTCCTTCGCCAGCTCGGCGTCGTGCATCTGGCGGCCTTACCTCTTCAGCGGCTGCAGATCCAAGAGCGGCTCGCGCTGCTTCTGGGTCAACCGCAGCGCCAGCGCCGCTGCCACCCAGAGCGACGCTCCGGCGACGAAGAACGGCATCGCCGGGGTGAAGAGGGTGAACCACAGCCCGCCCAGCGAGGGGCCGACGATCCGCCCCAGCGAGCTCATCGACTGGAAGGTGCCCAGCAGCTCGCCCTGGCGATCGGGCGGCGACAGCAGGGACATCAGCGACGACATCGAGGGGTTCACCAGCGACGAGCCGAGCGAGGTGATCGCCATCGCGGGGAACATCCACCCGTAGGACGGCGAGAGTGGGATCAGCACCACCCCCAAGCCGAAGATCAACAGGCCTCCGCGCACCAGCCGCACCTCGCCGAACTTCGCGCGCAGCCGGCCAATCAGCCCGCCCTGGATGATCACGCTCACCACTCCGATCACCGTGAACAGCAGCCCCGTCCGCAGCGAGGCTCTCTTCAGCACCTCCTCGGTGGCCGCGGCCGACAGGTCGAACAGCGTCGCGGTGACCGTCGCGTCGGGCGAGATGAAGCGGGTCAGCAGGTAGATCGAGAACGTCCCTTCGACCTGGGCGAAGGCGGCGGTGACCATGAACCCCAGCGCCAGCACCACCCCCACCCCGGGAGTGCGGACCCGCTCGTACAGCGATCGGTGCGCGGTCCGCGGCTGGCTGCGCGCTTCGGCGGTGCGCGACTCGGGCAGCAGGAAGAACGCGAAGGTCAGGTTGAGCAGCGTCAGCCCCGCGCAGAACGCGCCGATCGCCGCGTTGCCGTGCCAGGCGCCGAGGACTCCACCGATCGCCGGGCCGAGCACGAAGCCCAGGCCGAACGCCGCGCCGATCAGCCCCATCCCCTTGGCCCGGTTCTCGGGGGTGGTGATGTCCGAGATGTACGCCTGGGCCGCCGCGAGGTTGGCGCCTCCGAGCCCCGAGGTGATGCGCGAGATCCAGAGCACCAGCATCGACTCGGCGAAGCCGAACAGCACGTACGCGCAGAACGAGATCAGCATCGTGGTCAGCAGCACCGGCCGCCGCCCGACCCGATCCGACAGCCGCCCGAAGAACGGGGCGCAGATGAACTGCATCAGCGAATACACCGAGCCGAGCAGGCCGACCTCGAAGGCGGTGGCCTTGAACTGCACGCCGTAGACGCCCAGCTGCGGGATCAGAATCCCGAACCCGAGCAGGTCGAGGAAGACGACTCCGAAGATGACGCCGAGACTGGCCTTGCGCGAAGTCACGCGCCGGTCAACGCCCTGGACCGAGCGATTCGATCTTCCTCTGCGCGATCTGCGCGTCCTCTGATCTGCCCACCTCGCGATAGAGGCTCACCAGCGTCTTGAGCACGGTGCGCTGATCCTCTTTGGCCTTCGCTTCCTCGAGGCACCTGGCGAGCGCCTCGTGGGCCGGGATCGACTTGGGGGTCAGCTGGGTGACCTGGCGGACGATCGCCACCGCCTTGGTCGCAAAGCCCAGGTCGGTCAACGCCGTCGCCGCCCGCATGTAGTACTCGGCGGCCTCGGAGACCGCTCCCTTCGCCTTGAGGAGGCCGGCCAGATCGAGCAACAGCTTGCTGTCTTTCGGCTTGCGCTCGAGGTCCTCCCGCAGCTTCGCAATCGGATCTGCTTTCGTGAAGAAACCCATGCGGAGATCCTAAATCACAGCTCGCGCGTCATTTCGACCATCGTTCGTCTAAAGCCGAGCTTCTCGAACAGCCGCTGGCCCTCATGGTTCGCCTCGGCGCTCATCAGCACCACCCGCGCCGCGCCGAGGGCCTTGAGCTTCTGACAGGCGGCCTCCATCAACTGCGAGGCCACCCCCTGCTTGCGCACGCTCTCGTCGACGTGGATGTCGTGCACCGCGCCGCAGCGATCGAGCAGCGCGTTCCAGTTGCGCGGCTCCATCCCTCCGTAGACGTAGCCGACGATCGTGTGGGCCCGCAGCGCCACCAGCAGCACCACGTCGCCGTCGCTCAGCTGGCTGCCGAAGAACCGGTGGTAGCCCTCCTCGAGCGGCTCGATCAGCATGAAGCGCCTGGCGTCCCACTTGTGGTGCAGGCGGACGAGGGCGGCGGCGAGCTTCGAGACCTGAACCAGGTCGTCCGGGCGGGCAGGGCGGATTTCGATCATCGACGAACCAGGGTGGGCGAGCGGAGGAGAGGGCGCGGAGGCAGGATCATCGGGGAAGAATCGTCGACTCGCTCATCCGCAGCAGCGGATCTCCGAGGAACTCGATCGTGAGCACGCCGCCGACGCGCACCAGCGTGCCCGGCCGCACCGAGGCCTCTTCGCCCCTGGCCATCGACTTGCCGTCGACCTCGGTCAGCGCCTCGGACACCGAGCGCAGCACGAACCCGTTGGCGCGGCGGTGCAGCTCGAAGTGCCACCGGCTGATCCGGTTCGAGTCGTTCGGATCGGCGACCACCAGCAGCACGTCGTTGGCCGCCAGCCCGTCCTGCTCCTTTAGCCGCCCGAAGCGGATCACGTCGTGCGACGGCAGCGGCAGCTCGACCCCATCGCTGAAGCGAATGGAAGCGGGGAACAGCTGGGAATCGTGCCAGTCGAGCGACAGCAGCTCGATCGGGCGATCGATGCCCTTGAGGGTCGAGGGCTTCAGCCGCCGGCACTTCACCCGCAGCCGGACGTCGGTCAGCGCCGAGAAGGCCTCCCGGGTGAGCCGGATCTCTCCCCCGCTTGCCGAGCCGGCGACCCGCGAGCAGAAGTTCACCGCGTCGCCCGAGACCAGCACCCCGTCGGTGAGCACCGGGCCGAAGTGACAGCCGACCCGCACCACCAGCCGCTCGTCGTTCGATCGGCTGTCGTTGTCGATCGCGATCTGCGCCTGCAGCTCGACCATCGCGGCGAGCGCCACGTCGACGGCGGGGAAGCAGACAAAGGCGCCGTCGCCCGCGGTGTCGACGATCCGCCCGCCCGAGGGGCCGATCGCCCGCTGCACCAGGTCGACGTGGCGCTGCTGCAGCTTCCGGCCGGCCTCGTCGCCGAACCGGGCGAAGTAGGGGGTCGAGCCGACCACGTCGGTGAACACCAGCGCGAGGCGCTTCTCGAACCGGCGGACCAGCGCCTTCGACAGTTGGTCCTGCAGCCGGATGATCTCGGTCATCGACAGCGTTTCAGGAAGATCGTCGGACGCCTTCGCCACGGTGAGCGAAGTTATACCCGAAGGTCGTTCGCGGCGGACTGCTGTCGACAGACCCGATTGCTAGCGCGCGGCGCTGAGCGCCCGCACCCGCTCGGCCAGGTTCAAGGTGAACAGCCGGAAGATGCAGAGCGCCGCCGCCGAGTTGTTGTACAGGTACTCGGCGAACGCGTTGCGCGAGATCACCAGCGCCTTCACCGCGGTGCGGGCCGTGACCCGGGCCGAGGTCGGCTCGTCGCGCAGCAGCGAGATCTCTCCCACGTAGGATCCGGCGCCCATCGTGTTGAGCAGCCGCGAGCTCGCGTCGGGCCCGCCGTAGACATCGACGATCCCATCGACGATCACGAACAGCCCCGCCCCGGGCAAGCCGATCTGAATCACGTTCTGGGTCGGTGCGAAGGTCGCCTCGGTGCAGATCCGGTAGAGCGCCTTCATGTCGCCCAGGGTCAGCTCGGCGAACATCGGCAGTGCCTTGAGGAACCCGTAGCCGTCCGGCCCGGGGCTCTTCGCCGCCTCCGCCTTCGGTCGCGGGGCCCGCACCGGCGGCGAGGCGACGAGCGCGGCGATCTTCACCCGCACCTTCTCCGCCGCCGAGGGGTTGCCGCACAGCTCGAGCATCTGCGCCAGCTCGCTCAAGAGTCCCGCGTCCTGCTTGCCCTCGGGCACGCTGCGGGCGGTGTCGAGCAGCAGCTGCACCGCGCGCTCGGGGTGGCCGTACTGCACCATCAGCTCGGCCAGGCGGCGGGCCGCTCCAATCC
>JAGSPQ010000386.1 GCA_018262385.1 Myxococcaceae bacterium
GCGCAGCAGCGACTGGCCCAGTTCGATCACGTCGCCCGCGCGCAGCAGGGTCGGCTTGTTCACCGGCTCGCCGTTGATGAACAGCCCGTTGGTGTCGGGCATCGCTTCGAGGAAGTCGGTCGCGCGCTGCCGCACCACCCGCGCGTGCCGCCGCGAGACGGCACGATCCCGAATTCGAATCGCGCACTTGTCGCCCCGGCCGATCAGCGTCTCGCTCAGCGCGATCGGGTGGGCGAGGCCCGCATCGAGGCCGGTCAGGCAGGTGAGGGTGGCGGCCCGGGAGTTCGAGGCCGAGAAGCCGTTGCCGACCATCTCCTTCAGCACACAGGCGGTGCCCTTGAAGCTGCGGTGCTGTTCGCCTTTGGGCTTCAGCTGCCGCAGGCAGACCCCGCTGGGCAGCTGCATCTTCTCGCCGGCGATCACCAACCGCGGGATGTGGGCGGGAAACTGCACCCCTCCGATCGTCACCGCCCGGGCCGCGGTCACCATCAGCCGCTCGCCCAGCAGGTTGAGGGTCAGCAGCGACTTCGGCATCCCGGCGACCCGGATTTCGTCGTTTTCCGCTCCGCCCACATGCAGCACTCCATCGACCAGGTCGAACTCCATCTTCTCGCTGCCGAAGCTGATTTCGATGAGCATGGGCAGGGCACAGAGCAGGGCCCCGGCCACCGCAAGTCTTGGCAACGACGAGGAAAAGACTCTTTGCCGTCCCCGGTGTGGGACGGAAGTAGTCTGCGCCGCCTGATGAACGCGCGATCGAAGACCCTGACCTGGGTATTGGCCGGACTGCTGGGCCTGATGGGCTGCCGGGACGAGCAGGCCGGGCCGAGGAACCGCCCCCCGCCCCAGCAGCAGGCCAGCCCGCAGGCACCGGGGCAGGCGCCAGCCGCCGGGATGAAGACCCTCGAGGCGGCGCCTGCCGATCTGACCTTCAAGAGCGGCGCGACCTGGGCCGGCGGCACCGTCGAGTACCTCGGCTCGAAGGTCGAGCCCGCACGCCCGACTGCAGGGCAGCAGGTGCGCCTGAGCCACTACTTCCGGGCGTTGAAGGCCCCGCCGCAGGGGTGGACCTTCTTCCTCCACGTGGTCGACGCGAGCAGCGGTCAGCAGCTCGGCAATGCGGATCACGAGCTCCAGGGCGGCGCGGCTCCTCTTGGCAGCTGGCCGGTCGGCAAGGTGATCGAGGACGTGCACGTCATCCAGATGCCGAACTACGCCGGCGCCCTGCAGCTGGTGCTCGGCTTCTGGCAAGGCGAGGCCCGGCTGCCCGTCGACGACCGGCCGCTGCCCGCCCAGCCCGCGCACGATGGCCAGCAGCGGATGTTCGGGCCCCGGCTGGAGTCGCCCCAGCAGCAGCCCCTGCCCGAGTACCGCGTCCCGAGGGCCTCGAAGCCGCCGGCAATCGACGGCAAGCTGGACGACGAGATCTGGAAGGCCGCTCCGATGGTGACGCTCAACTCGAGCATGGACGGCTCGCCGGTGAGCAAGAAGACCACCGCGCGAATGCTGTACGACGACAAGTTCCTCTACGTCGCGTTCGAGTGTGAGGACGCCGACGTCTGGGGCAGCCTGCGGAAGAAGGACGACCCGATCTACACCGAGGACGCGGTCGAGATTTTCATCGACGCCAACGGCGACGGGAAGACCTACAACGAGCTGCAGGTCTCACCCCACAACGTGAACTTCGACGCGGCCTTCGTCGCGCGGCGTTCGGACCTCCCCGAGGCGATGAAGTGGGAATCGGCGATGAAGAGCGCCGTCACCGTCCGCGGCACGATCGACAACGACGCGGACCAGGACGAAGGCTGGAGCGCCGAAATGCAGATCCCGCTCGAGAAGCTGATGGAGGTGCCGCGGCTGCCGGTTCAGAAGGGCGACACCTGGCGGTTCAACCTCTACCGGCTCGAGCACCTGGTGCGCCGTCAGCAGATTGAAGGGCAGTCGTTCTCGCCACTGTTCGCGGGCGACTTCCACCACCTGCCGCGCTTCGGAAGGCTGATCTTCGAGTAGCGCGTTCAGTTCGCGCAGATGGTGAGGGCCCGAATCGGCCTCACCTGGGGTCCCACCACGCCCGCCGGGTGCAGCCAGTTGGCGGTGGCGGGGAACTTCGAGCCGCCTGCCTCGACGGTGAAGTGGAAGTCGGTCGGGGCCTGGGCGGTGAAGCCGATCAGCTCGGTGGCGGTGATGTCGGTCGCCTTCCACTCGGTGAACTCGACCCGCTGCCCGGCGAGGTCGACCACCAGCGGAAGCTGACCGATCTGGCTCCCACTCAGGCGCACACACTCGGCAGGGGCTGCGGCGGGGGAAGTGTCGCCGAAGGTAAAGACCAACATCGCTGTCGTCAGTGCGCGGACCATGACGGGTGGCTGTGCACCGTGCGCGCCACCCCGGCTGGCCCGCAACGGGCTGAAACTACGGGCGGGTCAGCAGCCCCAGGCGCGGCCTGGCCACGCGCCTCGCGGCTCCACTGCCACCGGGTGTGGTCACTCCCCTTTGGGCGGGAGGATCGACTTGATGCCCCAGATGTCGGTGGCGTACTCCTTGATGGTGCGATCGGAAGAGAACCAGCCGGTGCGGGCGACGTTGAGGATCGCCGACTTCCACCACTTCTCGGGCTGCTGGTAGGTGCGGGCGATCTCGGCCTGCGCCTTGCGGTACCCCTCGAAGTCCTCGAGCACCATGTAGCGATCGTCGTCGAGCAGCCCGTCGACCAGCGGTCGGAAGATCGACTTGTCCTCCGGGCTGAAGAACCCCGAGCCGATCAGATCGAGCACTTCCCGGACGTCGGAGTTCGACTCGTAGACGGTGCGGCCGCGGTACCCCTCGCGCTTGCGCTGCGCCACTTCATCGGTGGTGAGGCCGAAGAGGAAGAAGTTCTCCGCGCCCACCTTCTCGCGGATCTCGATGTTCGCCCCGTCGAGGGTCCCGAGGGTCAGCGCGCCGTTGAGGGCGAACTTCATGTTGCCGGTGCCCGAGGCCTCCATGCCCGCGGTGCTGATCTGTTCGCTCACGTCCGCGGCGGGGATGATTCGCTCGGCGAGCGAGACCCGGTAGTTGGGGATGAAGGCGACCCGAAGGCCAGTGCGGCCCGCGTCGCTGTTCACCACCTCTCCGATGCCGTTGATCAGCCGGATGATCAGCTTCGCCGTCTTGTACCCGGGGGCGCTCTTGGCGCCGAAGAGGAAGGCCCGCGGCACTCCGATGCTGCTCGGGTCTTTGCGTGCCTGGATCCACAGGTGGACGATGTGCAGCGCGTTGAGCAGCTGCCGCTTGTACTCATGCAGCCGCTTGACCTGAACGTCGAACACCGCGGTCGGATCGAGGCTGGTCCACATCACGTCGCGCAGGTGGCTGACCAGATCCTGCTTGTTGCCCGCCTTCGCCTCGCGGAAGGACTTCACGAACCCCGCATCGTCGGCGAACTTCTCGAGCTCGCTCAGCCGCTCGAGGTCGGAAATCCACTTGTCGCCGATTGCCTCGGTGATCAGCCGTGCCAGCCGCGGGTTGCAGGCCAGCAGCCAGCGGCGGGGCGTCACCCCGTTGGTCTTGTTGTTGAACTTCTCGGGGTACATCTCGGCGAAGTCGGGCATCACGTCGCGCTTGAGCAGGTTGCTGTGGAGCGCGGCGACGCCGTTGACGCTGTGGCTTCCCACCACTGCCAGGTGCGCCATCCGCACCTGCTTCTCTTTGCCCTCTTCGATCAGTGACATCCGCGCCATCCGCTCGGCGTCGAACGGCCAGCGGATCTGCACCTGGCGCAGGAAGCGCTGGTTCACCTCGTAGATGATCTGCAGGTGGCGGGGCAGCAGCCGCTCGAACAGCGGCACCGGCCACTTCTCGAGCGCCTCCGCCAGCAGGGTGTGGTTGGTGTAGCCGAAGGTCCGGGTGGTGATCTCCCACGCCTCGTCCCAGGGGATCCGCTTCTCGTCCATCAGCACCCGCATCAGCTCGGTGACGGCGATCGCGGGGTGGGTGTCGTTGAGCTGAATGGCCACCTTGTTCGGGAACTGGACGAAGTCCGAGTGGGTCTTCAGGTAGCGGCGCATGATGTCCGCGATGCTGCAGGCGACGAAGAAGTACTCCTGCTTCAGCCGCAGCTCCTTGCCTGCCTGGTTCTGATCGTTGGGGTAGAGGACCTTCGAGATCACCTCGGAGTCGTTCTTCTCGACCACGCTGCGCTCGTAGTCGCCGTCGTTGAAGAGGGCGAAGTCGAACTCGGCCGAGGCGCGCGCCTGCCACAGCCGCAGGGTGTTGACGGTGCGGGCGGCGTAGCCGGCGATCGGGGTGTCGTAGGGGACGCCGAGCACCGTCTTGCCGCCGACCCACCGGGCGACCCGGCGGCCGTCGGGAGCCAGCGTCTGCTCCACGCTTCCGTAGAAGCGCACCGGCACGATTCGCTCGGGGCGGACGATCTCCCACGGGTTGCCGAACTTGAGCCACTCGTCGGCCCGCTCGACCTGGTACCCGTTGATGATCTCCTGGGTGAAGATCCCGAACTCGTAGCGGATGCCGTAGCCCATGCCGGGCATGTCGAGCGTCGCCAGCGAGTCGAGGAAGCAGGCCGCCAGGCGCCCGAGGCCGCCGTTGCCCAGCCCCGCGTCCTGCTCCATCTCGAGCAGCGAGGTGAGATCGACCCCCACCTCCCGCAAGGCCTCGCGGGTCGAGTCCCACAGGCCCATGTTGATCAGGTTGTTGCCCAGCGCCCGGCCCAGCAGGTACTCGGCCGAGAGGTAGTACGCGCGCTTGGCGTCCTGCTGGTAGTAGCGCCGCTGCGTCTTCACCCAGCTCTTGGCGAGGCGATCGCGAACCGTCAGCGCCAGCGCGAGGTAGCGGTCGTAGAGGCTGGCCGAGTCGAAGTTCTTGCCGCGGCTGTACTCGACGTGATCGATGAACGCACGGCGCAGGGCTTCCGCGCTGGTACCGACACGCAATTCGGAGGGGAGGG
>JAGSPQ010001052.1 GCA_018262385.1 Myxococcaceae bacterium
GGCTGGGGGAAGAGCTCGGGATCGTCAGCGACCACGCCGAGTACACCCCCCACCTGACGCTGGCCCGATCGCAGCGGCGGCGCGGCGACCCGATGCTGAACGAGGTGGCGACGCGGCTGGGCCACACCGAGTTCGGCAGCTGGGAGGTCGACCACCTGACCGTCTACGAGAGCGCGGGCGGGCGGTACAAGGTGCTGGCCACCGTGCCGCTCGGAAGTTGAACCGCCCCGGCGATTGGCGTAACTGCCGATCATGATCCGTTCTGCCGCTGCGCTGACCGCCCTGTGTCTGTTCGTCGCTGGCTGTGCCCACGAGGCGGCGGTGAAGCGCGCCCCGGTGTCGACGTTCAAGTTCGAGCCGACCCCGGGCAATGGGATGATCGTCCTCTACCGCAACGTCGCCGGCTTCATGGGCGGCGGGGCGATGGTGAACTCGACGCTCACCATCGACAGCAAGCCGCTCGGAGACCTGACCCAGGATCGCTATGCGGAGATCGGCGTGGCGCCGGGTGAGCACATGGTCAACTTGATGGGCGCCTCGGGGGTGAGCAACGTGCTGGTCAGCGTCGCTGCGGGGGAAGTGCGCTTCATCCAGGTGAACACCTCGCCGACGCTGATCGGGACCCTGACCGAGCGCGAGACCGCGCTGAAGGATCTCGACAACGAGGGAGAGCCGCTGAGGCTGGGGTTCAGGTACTCGTTTGGCGCGGCGGCGCCCGGGGCAGCGGATCCGGCGACCACGAATCTGTAGGTCCTCCCGCTCGCCGCAGGGAAAGGAAGGCGGGTGCAATCGCCGGCGGTCCGCCCGGAGCTCGTGGGTAGCCCGGACTCAGACACCTTCACCGCGGTCCGACCACCGACGAGGCGATTCGCGGCTCCTCCTTTCGGCAGGCCGGGCCCGGGACCTTGCCGCAGAGCTCGAGCCGATCCGTGTCGCGTTTGCCTCGAGAGGAAGTCGGGAGCGAACGCCAGCGGTCGGATCTTCGGTCCGGGTAGCCCGGGCTCAGACACCTCCACCGCGGTCCGACCACCCACGGGGCGGGCGCGGCACTCTTCCTCCCGAGGGCGCGTCCGGGAGGGGGCTGGGGACGGAACGCCAATTTCCCCGAACTCGGAGGCGGAGTGCTGGACCCCCGCCCAGCGGGGGTGGGGCACTCCACCTCGAGATGGCGCGCCAGGAAGAGGTGCGCGCCGCCCCGTCGGTGGTCCAGCCGCTCCGGAGCTGTCTGAGCCCGCACTACCCGAGCGGTCTCAGCTCACCGCTGGCCCCTGCCCTCGCCTGCCTTTCCTGCCCACGCAGACCTCCGCAGGCACCAACCCGTCCAGGCCGACGGTCAACGACCGCGGCCGGCCGGCCGTACGCTCAGTGCCCCGACTGCCCGCGGCGCCGCCGCAGGACCGCGTTCATCATTCCGAGCAACGCAAAGGCGATCGCTCCATCGGGGCCGCCGGAACAGCCGCACCCCTTCTTCGGCTCGCCGCCCCCCCCGACACCGCCCGTGCCGCCGGTGCCGCCAGCGCCACCTGCCCCTCCCGCCGGAACAGCCGCACCCCTTCTTCGGCTCGCCGCCACCCCCGGCACCGCCCGTGCCGCCGGTGCCGCCAGCGCCACCTGCCCCTCCCGCGCCGCCGCCAGTGCCGCCGTCCGAGCCGCCGCCGCCGCCCGTGCCACCGCCATCGATCACCGGGATGCAGGTGTTGTCGACCACCCCATCGCAGTCGTCATCGAGGTTGTTGCAGTACTCGGTCGTCGGCTTCACCTCTCCGGTGCACTTCGTGTAGTCGCCCATCGGGCAGGTCCGGGATCCGCCGTGGCAGACGCCCGCGTCGCGCGTCACCGACGGCCCGGTGTAGCAGCCGCGCTCTTCCCCCAGCCTGCAGTGGCAGTTCTCGTCGATCACTCCGTCACAGTTGTCGTCCGCGCCGTTGCAGACCTCGGCGGTCGCCGTCCCCGGCGTGCAGGTCACCGACACTCCGCCCGCCTTGCACGAGGCCGGAAACAGAGTGCAGGCGCCGGTGCCACAGCGCAGCCAGCCGATCTTGTCGATGCTCGAGATGTCCGTCTTCCCGTCGCAGTCGTTGTCCTTGTCGTCGCAGATCTCACGCGAAGGAAGGACCTCGCCCACCGTCGGGCCCCAGCCGGCGTCCGCCTGGCACAGCTGCGCGCCGCCCTTGCACGGCAGGCTGACGGTGTAGACGCCGCCATCGACGTACCGCGAGCTGGTGGCGGGCACATTGCGAATCGATTGAGTGCAGACGAACCCGTTGTCGATGATTCCGTCGCAGTCGTTGTCCTTGAAGTCGGCCACCTCCGCGGTCGCCGTTCCCGGCACGCAGACCCCCGGGGTGCCTCCGTTGCACTCGAGCGCGATCCGGAAGCACTCGCCCACCCCGCAGGTGAGAATCGAGAAGCCGTCGTCCGCCTTCCCGTCGCAGTCGTCATCGACGCCGTTGCACACCTCTTGCTGCGGAGCGGTGCTCCCGACGCATGCCATCCGCCCCGAGGTGCACTGGCGCACCCCCGCGGTGCAGATCCCGCGCTCGCCGAACACGGTGCAGCTCGCTCCGCCGCCGGGGAGTCCGCCGTCCGGCAGCTGGTCGACCTTGCCGTCGCAGTCATTGTCGAGGCCGTCGCACGCTTCGGGGAACGGCCCGATCATGTCCTTGCAGGCGCTCCAGAAGCCGTTGCGGCACACCTGGTTTCCCTGCCGGCACTCGCCCTTGCCGAGCGTCGCGGTGTCCGCGGTGTAGCAGCGCTGCGAGCCGTTGGCCGGGCACTGCTGCACGCCGGTCTCGCAGTCCGCCGTCAGCTGGGGGCCAGGATCGTACGAGACCGGGCAGGTGGTGGTCGCCCCGAGCGCGAGCTGGAAGCTGCCGATGGTCGGGTAGGTGATCCGCGCCCCGTCGGCGTCGGTGAAGAGGAAGTAGTACGGGTGACAGCCCTCGGGCAGCACGTCGGGATCCGGGAAGCGGGCCTCGTAGGTGCCGTTGTCGTCGTAGCCCCACCGCCGGTCGAGATCGAAGCAGTGCCCCGCCACCACCACCGCCGAGCGCTTGGGCGGCTTGCCCGGATCGTAATAGTTGGCCGCGAAGTAGAGGGTCGAGGTGTTGAGCGGGTTGGGCGGGTTGTAGATCGCCGCCGCGGCCGGAATCTTCGGCACCGTGGTCTGCGCGTTTCCGTACG
>JAGSPQ010000387.1 GCA_018262385.1 Myxococcaceae bacterium
GCTGCCTGCTGTTGGGGGTGGCGCTGGGGGGCAGTGCCTGTGGTTCGCTCGAGCTTCCCGCCTACGACGCGGGCTCGGGCCCCACCTGCTACGACGACAGCGAGTGCGCGCCCAACGGCTGCTGCGGCACCGGCACCGCGGTGGTCCACCAGTCCCAGGCGCCCGACTGCAGCGCGGTGAAGTGCAGCGGCGCCTGCCCGATCAACGGGATCAAGTGCGGCTGCGCGGTGCCGGTCTGCCGGCTCCAGCGCTGCTCCTCGGCGATCGCCACCACCGCCGGTTGTTGAAGGCGAAAGCGAACCTTTCGGCCGCCCGGTGCACTGGAGCGGGAATCGAACCTTTTGGTCGATTCCATGCACTCCTTGACCGCCATCCCTCTACGGTTCCAGCGCGCGCAGACCGCAGCCGTGCGGCGCGCCGAGGGACAGGGCGTGGAGACGCACTCTGACGACGAGCTCTTGCGTCGGGCCCGCCGGGGTCGGCGCGAAGCGTTCGATCAGCTCGTTCGCCGGCACCAGGGCGCGTCGCTGCAGCTGGCGTGGAAGTACCTCGGCGACGCGGCGCTGGCGAAGGACGCCTGCCAGGCGGCGTTCCTCGAGGTGTTCCGGGGCCTGCCCACCTACCAGCCGCGCGATCGGTTCGTCTTCTGGCTGCGGCGGATCCTGATCAACCAGTGCCGGATGGCCGCCCGCTCGACCCGCCTTCGCGAGCGCGCCACCCGATCGCTGGGCCGGCAGCCCTACCCGGCGGTCGAGCGGCCCGACGAGTGGCTGGCGCTCCAGGAGCGGCGAAAGGCGGTCGAAGGGGCGCTGCAGCGGTTGAGCGAGAAGCTGAAGGAGGTGGCCGTGCTGCGCTACGTGTCGGGCCACACCCTGGAAGAGATCGCGGCGATCCTCGAGCTGCCGCTGGGCACGGTGAAGAGCCGGCTGTCGGCGGCGGTGGCGGGGCTGCGCGCAGGCCTCGAGGGGGCACCATGAGCAGGCGGATCTCGGACGACGAGCTCAAGCGCTACCTGCTCGAGGATCTGCGGACGCAGAACCCGGAGCTCGAGGGCTTCGACCTGGTGCCCGGGCTGCGCGCCGCGCAGGGCGGGGGCTCGCGCCGGCCGAGAATTCCAGCGAGCGAGGGGAAGGGGCCGCCGCGCCTGTTCCTCGAGCTGTACTGGGGTGAGGAGCGCCAGCACGCGCGGTCGTTCGGCGAGATCAAACCCCAGCGGCCGGTGGTGGGCGGGCTGGACGATCGCGCCGCGATGCCGCTGTGGGGGTTTGCGCTCAGCGGCCCGATGCGCCTGGCCGACCAGCGCGCCGACGCCTACCGGGTGTTCATCCCTCCGGGCGCCGAGCTCGAGCGGCGCGGCAGCGACCGCGAGTTCCACCGGGTCACCTCCGACGATGGGTACGTGAAGCTGGGCGACGGGGAAGCGGTGCGCTTCCAGATGGGGGACAGCTCGCTGGTCGCCTACGTGCAGCCGCCGCTGCCGCGCCCGTGGGTCAACCCGCTCGCCCAGGCGCCGCTGCTGTTGCTCGGGCTGGTGGGGTTCTTCGCGCTCGCGTTCGGTGCCCTGGTCGGCTTCGGCCCGTCCGACGATCAGCCGGACTTCGTGCCGAAGAACCTCTCGCCGGTGGCGGTGCGGCTGATCGCCCCCGAGCCGAAGAAGAAGGAAGCGGCGAAGCGGAAGCTCGAGGCGCTCAAGAAGAAGGCGCCGGTGGCGAAGAAGAAGGAAGCGGTCGCAGTGGCCAAGCCGACCGCGCTGGTGAGGCCGCCGCGGATCAAGGCGCTCGAGAAGCTCACCGCCGCCGGGCCGGCGATGAAGGACCTGCTGGCCTCGGTCGACAAGCTGGGCGGCGGCCCGGGGAAGAAGGGCGCGAAGTCCAAGCTGTCGGACCTGATCGGCAAGGGCACCCAGAGCAATGCCGGGCTCGGCACCTTCGGGATTGGAGGGGGAGGGGCCGGGGGGATGGGAACCCGGGGGCTGGAGACGCTGCGGGGGAAAGGGGGCGGGGGGATTGGGGCGATGGGCTCGGGCAACATCGGCAAGGGGGCGGTGGGGGGCACGGTGGCGCGCGCGTCGAGCCGCAGCCTGGCCGCCTCGGGCTCGATCGATCGCGAGGCGGTGGCGCGGGTGATCAACTCCCACCTCGGCGAGGTGTCGAGCTGCTACGAGCGGGCGCTGCTGCGCGAGCCGGGGCTGGCGGGGAAGATCGTCCTCGAGTGGAACATCTCCACCTCCGGCACGGTGACGACCGCCAAGACCAAGTCCTCGACGATGAAGTCGAGCGCGGTCGAGGGCTGCATCCTGACCGCGTTGAAGAAGTGGAAGTTCCCCCCGGCCCGAGGGGCGGGGGTGGTGATCAGCTACCCCTTCCTCTTCAACTCGGTCGGCTACTGAGGCGCGATTGCTCCTCCCTGGCGGCCGGGCTATGAGCGCGGCCGCTCATGCAGCGCTTCTTCCTCTTGTTCTTCCTTGGCCTCGCGTTGAGCGGGTGCCCGAATCAGGTCACTCCTCCGATCGATGTCGATGGGGGCACCAGCGACATCGTCGGTCGCAAGTGCAACGTCGACGCCGAGTGCGGGGGCCTGCGCTGCGACAAGATCCGCCGCCAGTGCATCTGCCTCTCGGACGAGAGCTGCACGCCGCCGCCCGACTCGGGCCTCGGGGTCCGGTACTGCAACAACTACACGGGCCTGTGCGTCGACACGATCGCCGGCTGCAAGCAGAGCTCGGACTGCCAGAGCAGCGAGTACTGCGACGTCAATACCCGCGCCTGCCGTTCGCTGAAGGGCTTCTGCGAGGGCTGTGCGACCGACGCCGAGTGCGGCGGAGCGATGGACAACTGCGTCCTCGACACCGGCCTGCAGCAGAAGTTCTGCGGCAAGGCGTGCGCGACCACCACCGACTGCCCGCGCGGCGCGGCGTGCGTCGACAAGGGTGGGGTGAAGCAGTGCTGGCCGGACAAGAGCCCGCTGCCGGGCCAGGCGGCGTCCTGCAAGAACTTCCAGGGCTGCGTGCCCGACTCGCTGCGGACGTGCAACACCAGCCCCGAGTGCGGGGACTCGAGCCAGCGGTGTGATCCGGCCAGCGGCAAGTGCGTGGCGATCGTCCAGGTCTGCCCGTTCGGCACCACCTGCGACCCGCGGGCGAAGATCTGCGTCGCCGACTGCGCGGTGGATCTCGACTGTGGAGATCCGAAGCTGCGCTGCACCAACCGGGTCTGTGAGCCGGTCGGAGAGTGCACCGCCGACGAGCAGTGTCCGGTGAACAAAGTGTGCGCGATCGCCGTGGGTCAGACCACCGGCCAGTGCGTGCCGTTCTGCCAGGCGGACACCGACTGCGCGGTGGGTCAGTCGTGCCAGCAGATCAACAACCGGTACCGCTGCGCGCCGGGCTGCGCGACCCACTCCAACTGCCCGCTCAACCAGCGCTGCAATGCCGCCAAGCAGTGCGAGGGGCCGACGGTCGGCACCGGGCGGATCTGCCAGGCGACGACGCTGTGCAACACCTGCGAGCTGTGCGACCTCACCCGGCACGAGTGCGCTTCGGCGAAGACCGGGGTGGCCGATGCGGGGATCTCCGGCTTCCCGTACTGCCAGCCGTGCAGCTCGCCCACCGAGTGCGCGGGCGGCACCTGCGTGGTCGACGTCGGCCCCGCCTACTGCGCGCGCTTCTGCACCAGTGGCCAGGAGTGCCCCCAGGGCTTCGTCTGCCTCGGTCTCACCAGCGGGCAGCAGAGCGCCTGCGTCCCGGCCAACCGCAGCTGCACCGGAAAGTGTCCATGACCTCGAATCGGATTGTCCTGCTGGTGCTGTTGGCGGTCGCGGCCTGCTCTGCACCTCCGCCCGAGAAGCCGCGGGAGATCTGCGGCAACGGGAAGGACGACGACAGCAACGGCTTCACCGACTGCCAGGATCTCGATTGCTCGGGGCAGATGGGCTGCCCGGTGGTCAGCACCGACGGGGGAAACTTCGGCAGCTGCAGCAAGTGCGGCAAGGCGTGCGTGAAGCAGGCCGATTGTCTGACGATCGACTTCCAGAACGACACGCCGCCGCCGGAGTGCATCGGGGGCAAGTGCCAGCGCCTCAACACCAACGTCCAGGTCAGCCTCGAGGTCAGCACCCCCGGGTTGATTGGCTTCTCGCCGTCGCTGCGGGCGCTCAACACCCGCATTGTCAGCAAGCGGGCGCTCGATGGCTCGGCGGTAACCTGCCTGGCGGTGCGCGAGGCCGCGATGGGGAAGACCGAGGCGGACGCCGACCAGATCGAGAAGAGCGGCAAGTTCAACCTGCGCGGGTATGACGTCAGCCCGCTTCAGGCCTCGGGCGGGCAGACGATCAAGCAGCCGTTCGTGAACGTCGCCACCGGCGCCGAGTTCCTGATCTGGACCGAGGTGTGGGGCGGCCCGGTCGGAACGGTGAGCAAGCTGCCCAGCGGCAGCCGGTACTCGTGGGGCTGCTTCGAGTCGGGCGCGGCGGTGGCAGAGGTGATTCCTGCGGACCACTGCATGAACGGGGATGCCGGCACCTGCCGGACCATCAAGGTGAGCCTGACCAACCCCCCGGAGTAGGCTTTGGGGCCCGTGGTCCCGCTGCTCCTCGTACTCGCTGTTGGCTGGAGTGACTTTCCGGACGCTCCGCCGGCGACGAAGACGCGCCCCCCGAAGAGCTCGCAGCGGCGCGAGGCGCTCGAGGAGTTTCAGACCCTGCTCGGCCAGTGGCAGAAGGAGCGGCTCGACTTCGCCCGCGAGCAGGACCTGCAGCTGAAGGCCGAAGGGGCCCTCGAGCACTCCCGCGGCGAGCCTTCGGATCTCGCCGAGCCGGTGCACGGGTTCAAGAAGGTGGTCGAGGTGAAGAAGCCGACTGCCGGGTCGACCCGCACCGGGCGGGGGAAGGTGATCGAGTTCGCGCCGCGGGAGAAGCTGAAGTGTGCGGCGCAGAAGCACCAGCGCGAGAAGGCCGAGTCGGCGAACGACGCGTTCGAGGAAGCGATCGAGGTGAACTTCGAGAAGCGGCGGGCGCAGATCGAGGCCGAGGCGGCGAAGATCCAGGCGGCGGTGAATGAGGCCCGGGCGCGGGAAGCCAACCGGCAGGCGAAGAAGATCGGCGGGACGATCGATGAGGAAGGGAACTTCGAGGATGACGAGCTGAAGGCCGAGCCGCCGCCGCGCAAGCCGGACTGAGCACCGACCAGACCAGCGAGAGAGCCCGGTCAGCGCTAAAAGAAGCGCCATGGATCGCAAACTCCTGGTGAACGGAAAGTGGCGAGACGGGCAGGGCGTCGCCGAGCTGAAGAGCCCGTGGGACGGCCGGAGCCTGGGCCGGGTCGCGCAGGCCTCCCCCGCGGACGTGCAGGACGCCCTCGAGGCGGCCGTCTCCGCCCGCCCCCGCCTGCAGCAGCAATCGAGCGGCGCCCGCCGCGACCTCCTCACCCGGATCGCCGCTGGCCTGCAGACCCGCCAGGCCGAGCTGGCCGAGCGGATCTGCGACGAAGCGGGCAAGCCGATCTCGCTCGCCAAGGTCGAGGTGGCCCGTGCGATCGAGACCTTCACCGTCGCCGCCGCCGAGCTGGGCCACTTCGGGGGAGAGATCATCCCGGTGGATCTGGCCGCCAACCAGGCCGGCACCGAGTGCGAGATCCGCCGCTTCCCCGCCGGGGTGGTGGTGGGGATCGTCCCCTTCAACTTCCCGCTCAACCTCGGCGCCCACAAGGTCGCTCCGGCGCTGGCGGTGGGTGCGCCGATCCTCATCAAGCCGCCGCCGCAGGCGCCCTCCGCCCAGCTGATCCTCGGCGAGATCGCGCTGGCGGCCGGCGCCGACCCCGCCTGCCTGCAGGTGCTGCCGTGCGACAACGCGATCGCCGAGAAGCTGGCGACCGATCCCCGGGTGCGGACCCTCTCCTTCACCGGCA